>NZ_MJXP01000052.1:0-218187 GCF_001762855.1 Campylobacter sp. BCW_6467
GGGGGGGGGTTGAAAATAAAGAAAATAGAGAAAAACTCATAAAAACCCTAATAATACACTTAAATTCTTATCTAAAAACTAAAAATAATCCAGAAAGAATTAATATTTTGGTTGAAATATATCAAGAATTACAAAAAGGTAGCCAAACTCCTGATCTTATTGATATAGAAGAACTTGAATTTAACAAAGAAGACATTTTCAAAGAATTATTTTATGCTTTAGGCGGTTTAGGAAGTATGTATTCCGTAGAAATGATACAATCAAGAATTGCAAATTTCATCAAAATACTTGGCGGAGAACCTAAACTTTTATTAGAAAGATTTACAGCATAGACTTCAAAAAGAAGTCTATGTAAATACTCAATTTTAGAAAAATTAATTATTCAATAACGCAGCTTTTATTGTATCATTTGTTGCTTTGGCATATATAGTAGTAGTATTTAGATTTGCATGTCTTAGAATTTTTTGTATGACCACAAGGTTTGTTCCTTTGGCTGTTAATCTCATGGCTAAAGTGTGTCTAAGCAAATGAAGTCCTTTTTTACTGATCAAAGCTTTAGCATAAATATTATTTACAATCAAAAAAGCATTGCTTCTATTTAAATGTTTTCCTGTGCTAGTTTGCATTATGTAATCACTATCTTGGATATTTTCTTTAAAATATTCAAGCTCATCATCTACTTCTTCTTTTTTAATAAATGCAAATTGTTCTTTACCGCCCTTGCCTATTATGGATATTTTTAATATTTCATCATCAACCTCTTCAAAATCACAAAGTTTTACATTTAAAGCTTCAGAAATTCTAAGTCCTCCATAAAGCATAAGTTTTATCAGTAAAGAATTTCTAAAACTATTGTAAACTTCTTTTTTTGCTTTTTCTTTCTCTAAAACATTATTTAGCCTTATAATTTCATTTTCATTAAGATAATTTAATTTTTCTTCTGATTTTTCTGTTCTAAATCTAATTTTCTTCATATCAAAGGAAAAAACAAACAAATCATCATTATTATCGCTTATAAAAGAAAAAAAGCTAGTTAATACTCTCAAATAAGTTATTTTTGTTTTTTTTTGATAGTTTATTGCCATTTTTTGAATTATTTTCTAAATAATTAAGAAAATTGACTAAAAAAGTCGTTTTTATATCGTTTATTTGCATTTTATCTTGATAATCTAAAGAATATTCTACAAGATCTAGTAAAATACGCCTATAAAACAATAAAGTGTTCTTTAAATATAATATTATCTATATAAATAAAATTTCATATAATCTACATACAACATCAGAAATTGATAATAAATATTTATCTTGATTTATCTTATTGATGTTTTTAAGTTTTATTCCAACAATTTCATAAAACTTTAGTTTTATTGTATTTAATTTATCTTCAGTGTAAAAAATTTATATTTTGCAATTAGTCCTTCAAACAATTTTATAGATGTAAAATCTATATTTTCAAGTTCTTTGCTATACAAATAATTATTTATAACTTCTTTTAATTCAACTTACAAAACCAAATCTAGAATATGATTTTATTTTAGTGGATGAAGCACAGGATATCAACGCTTGTGTTATCGACATTGTTCTTAACCAAAAGCAAGCTAAAAAAGTTTTTATAGGAGATACATTCCGAAGCATTTATAAATTCAGAGGTGCTGTAAATTCCTTAGAAGTATTAGCATCTATGCCAAAATCTCATATTTTATATCTAACTCAAAGCTTTAGATGCCCACAAAGCATAGCTACTATTGCCAATTCTTATTTGGGAATTTTAAATGCCCCAAGAGATTTTAAAGGAACGCTAAAACCAAGAAAGGAAAATAATGAAAATGAAGCAAAAGCTATAATATGCAGAACTAATGCTAAACTATTTGATATAGCAGTAGAAAATTTAAATAAAAAATTATTTTTTGTGGGAGGGGTGAATAGTTATAGTTTTGATGAGTTATTAGACATACAAAATCTTCTTTTTAAAAAACACAAATATATCAAAAATCAGTTTATTGCAAAATTTGCCGACTTAAAAGAACTTCTTGAATATATCAACGAAACTAAAGAGGTTGACTTAAAACAAAAAATATTTGTTCTTTTTAAATATGTACATAGCGATATTATAAAGCTTATCAAAGATATTGAAAAAAGCTGTGTTAAAGAACAAGCTGATTTGATATTAAGTACAAGACACAAGAGCAAAGGTTTAGAGTGGAATAATGTTGAAATTATTGATGATTTTTTAAACATCAAGCAAGAACTTGAAGAAAGAGAACAAATTGCCATAGCAAAAGAAGAATTAAATCTTTTGTATGTGGCAGTTACAAGAGCTAAAAATTCTTTAAACATTAACAAAGATTATTTGCTTGAAAAAGATTTTATAGAAAAAAATTAGAAAGGATAACAATAGAATGAAAATAATTAAAAAACTACAAGAAGATGGAAGCTTTAAAGAGCAAACTTATTATTCTGTCGATGAAGTTGCAAAAATGTACTCTGTAACCCATACAACAGTTCGTGTATGGAACTCAAGAGGTGTTCTAAAAAGCTTTAAATTAGAAAAAGGTTATTACATATCAAAAGAAACCATTCTCGATTTTCAGAAAATAGAAGACCCACCCCCAAAAAAAGAGAGGAAAAATGGTTGAAAAATATTATAATAGAGAAGAAATAGCAAAGATGCTTAATGTAAATATCCTAACAATTAGAAATTGGGTTAAGTCAGGATATATTAAGGAATATAAAATTAGTACAAATGTAAGAAAACCATTATATAATCTTGAAGAAATTGAAAAAAATTAAACTCCAATTCAAACAATATATAACAATCAATCACTCGCCTATGCTCTCGCTTCTTTTAGCGGGAGCGGTATATATTCAATCAACTCTTTAATATACACTTTTAAATACAATGGTAAAAATATTAAAAAAATAGGAATAAACATAATGTTTATAATTTTCCTAACTTTTATCCTAACTTTTTATTTTTATGCTATTTATAAATATTGTATAGTAGTGTTTTTATTAGCATTATTCAAATCTCGCTAACCGCACCATTATTTAAAATTATAATCATTTAACTTAAAATACTAACTATTTAAAATCAAATTTCAACTTACAATTTCTTAAAGTTACAAAAAATAAAAAATATTAGTTTTTTTAAAAAACTTAAAAAATATTAAGATTTTTTTTAAGTATAAAGAATATAATTCTATCCGTTTTCAAAAACCATCCCTTAAAAAGGATTATTCAATGTTTGTTTTTATACCATTATTTACAATTTTTATTTTACTTGCAGGCGGATATTTTGCCAAAAGAATTGGCGTTTTAAAGCAAAAACAAGCTAGGACTTTTTTAGATTTTGCTATTATTTTTGCTTTACCTTGTTTGATTTTCGATAAAGCATATCATTTAAATTTTGATTTTTCATTGATTATTTTTATTTTTATTGGATTATTTAGCTGTATATTAGCAGCTTTTTTTGCTATTCTTATTGGAAAAGTTTTTCATTTTTCTAAAGTAACTTTAGTCAGTATGTTTTTGCTTTCTTGTTTTGGAAATACTATATTTGTGGGTATGCCTATTGTTGCTGGTATATTTAATGACCCACAATTTAGCGCTGAAGTTATATTTTACGATGCTTTAGCCACAACTTTACCTATATCACTTTTTGGACCTTTTATACTTTCTTTGGGAAATGGAGAAAAAGTCAGTTTGCTTGCTAATGTTAAAAAAATTCTTAGCTTTCCACCTTTTTTAGCTTTGCTTTTTGGTTTTTTGTGTAAATTGATTACTTTACCTGAATTTATTTTCTCTCCTATTCGTTTATTTGGTGCTTCTGCAACCCCTGTTGCACTTTTTGCTATAGGTTTAGGACTTGGCTTTATGGCGATTAAAACCTCTTACAAACCTACAGTAATTGTCATCTTTGCTAAAATGATTTTAGCTCCTTTATTTTTTGTATTTTGTTTAAAAATATTTAATTTAGAATTAAAAAATTCTACCATTGTTGCTATTATAGAAAGCGCAGCTCCTACTATGACCTTAGCAGGAGCTATGGTAATGAAAGCTAAACTAGATAGCAATTTAGCCGTAAGTGCTGTAGCCTTTGGAGTTCTTTTTGCTTTTGTTTCTATGCCAATTTTAATTTGGGCTTTGTTATAAGCTCAAATTATATGGCTAAATTTTTAGCTAATTCTTTAACTTTTTTAAGATCAACTTTTCCTGAACCTAGGAGGGGAATTTTTTCTATTTGAAAATAATATCTAGGTTTAAAAAGTGTAGGTATATTAGAATTTTTTATAATCTCACATACTCTTTCAAAAATTTCATTATTACATTCTATGAGTAAAGCAATTTGTTCCCCTTTTTTCTCATCTTCTAAAGATGTGACACAAAATTTAACCACTTCAGTATCTATGAATTTGGCAATTTCTTCTTCTATTGCACCCAAAGAAATCATCTCTCCGCCAATTTTTGCAAAGCGAGAATAACGATCGACAATATATAAAAAACCATCTTCATCCAAATGTCCCTTATCTCCCGTGTTGTACCATCTTATGCCATCAATTTCTTTAATAACTTCATCGGTTTTTTCTTTGTTATTAAGATAGCCTACCATAACTTGATGACCGCCTATAAGTATGAGTCCATCTTCATTTGTTTTTAAATTTTCATAATTATTTGGATCAACAATACGTACCGCAGTTCCAGGTAGAGGCATTCCTACACTTCCTTCTTTATTGGCACGATGTATAAGCCAATAATCCGCATCAAAACGATTTGGTAAATTTACACTCGCTACAGGTGTAGTTTCCGTAGCTCCATAACCTTCAAAAATGCTTTTTTTAAACTTCATTTCAAAAGCAGTTCTTACTTCATTTTTTAGTTTTTCAGCACCTGATACAACTATTCTTAAGCTTTCAAACATTAAAGCATCAAGTTTTTTATTTCTTGCATAAATTCCTAAAAAGGTTGAAGTTCCACACATAATAGTGACATTATTTTTAGCAACAGTTTTGGCAACCCCTAAGGCATCAGTTGGATCTGCAAAAGTGATACTTTTAATACCTTCAAGCAAAGGCAAAAATGTAGTTACGGTAAGTCCAAAAGCATGAAAAGGTGGTAAAGATGAGAGAATGACATCATTGTTTCTTGTGCAAAGCACATCAGAAATTTGTGCTATATTGCTTAAAATATTACGGTTATTGAGCATAACACCTTTTGGAGAACCCTCACTTCCGCTACTAAACAAAATAGCTGCGATGGCAAGATTGTTTTTTGAAGGAGTGAAGATGCTTTTGAGTATAAAACTAGGTATAATACTAACTGCTAACATCATGCTAAAAATTTTAGTTTTTTGCATTTTAAAATCTTCTACAATATCTTCAAAATAAATTAAATGTATATTTGTATCGAAATTTAGGTTTATACCTTTATTTGCTAATTTTTCTAAAAAAGTTTTAGAAGTATAAATTTGTGAAATTTGCGCATTTTTTATAGCTGCTTTTAGAGCTTTTTCTCCAGCCGTAAAATTAAGATTTACTGCAATTTTTTCTGCGATTAAAACAGATAGATTGGTTAAAGAACTTGCAAAAGAAGCAGGTAATAAAATTCCTATAGCTTCCTCTTTAGGAGCGTAACTTCCACGCCGAGAGTTAATGTTTAATTCTTTGGATTTTCTTTTAATAAAAAAATTAAGAATTAAACTAAGACTCAACATTTTTCTATAAGAAATATCTCCAGCTAGTGTATCGATAATAGCTATTTGATTTAGATTTTTTTTAGCTGTATCTATCCAAGCTCTTGCTATAGTATGCATAGCTTCGCATTGTGATTTCCAAGCCATAAAAGAAAGTTCAAAAACTTTAGCTTTAACTTCATCTTTTTTAGAATGCAAAGGCATAGCTTTACCAAAAGCTATAGCAATTTTTCTTTTATTTAAAGTGCGGTTTCTTGCTGAAAATTCTTCATCGCTTCTTGAAAAAGCACTACCCCAAAGTCCTCTTATATAAAAAGGAATAATTTTTCCATCATCTTCGCTTAAATATTCACAAGCTAATTCAAATCCTGCTTTAAATTCATTTAATTGTCCATGTCTTGAAAGCGTACCTTCAGGAAACAAGCAAACTAAATTACCTTCTTTGATATGCTTTGCTATCAGTTCTAAACTCGTCTTACTTCCTGTACTTGATACAGGAATAATACCAAATTTATCAAGAAAAATTTTAATATACCATTTAGAATAAATACTTCTTTCCATAACAAAATAAATTTTTCTTGGAATTGCCATTTGTACAACAGCCCAATCAATAAAAGAAATATGATTACCTAAAAGCAAAGCTCCACCTTTTTCTGGTATATTTTCAAAACCTTCTACAAGTAAGCGGTATCGTTGCAAAAAAGCTATGCTTAAAAGTATACGCACTAAAGAAAAGGGGAGTTTTAAAAGTATATAAAAACTTCCTATAAAGGTTACTAAAGTAATAAAATAAAACAAATAAACTACATTGATTTCAAATTTTGCAAATAAAGTTGCTAAGAGTAAAAATCCTAACATGGCAATATTTTGAAAAAAATTATTTCCTGCAAGAATTTGTCCCAATTCATTTTCTTTGGCATGAAATTGGACTAAAGTATTTAAAGGAATGATAAAAAGAGCTCCGCAAAATCCAAAAAAGAAAAATAAAAAACTATAACTTAATAAACTTACAAAATAAGGCATTAAAAAAGCCATTAAAAACATACCCAATGCACCAAGTGGAATAAGTCCAAGTTCTATATAATTTTTTGAAAATTTACCAGCTACTAAAGAGCCTAAAATCACTCCTATACCAGAAAAAGCGAGTGAAATTTGCACATAAAAAGTATTTTCTATGAAAAGTTCATTTTTGACAAAGACAGGAAAGCTAACAAGATAAAGTTGAGATATAGCCCAAAAAAATGAAATTCCTATTATGCAAAGCCAAATAGTTTTATTTTTAAAAACAAGCTTAAGATTATTTATTAGAAGTTTTCCATGAATATAGTCTTTTTTATTAAAAACTAAATCTTTATTTGTTTGTTTGAGCTTAGGTAAACGCCACGCAAAAAATACTTCGATACAAGAAAATAAAATTAGCACAATTCCTAAAGGCGCTACTTCTTTTAAAATTTCATCTGTTTGATTATACGTAGAGCTATAAAGACTTTCAAAACTTAAAGAAAATAAAGCCATTCCTGCTAAGATTGCCATAATGCTTACTGCATTAATTACACCATTGCCCATAGCAAGAAAGTCTTTTCCTACAAGTTCTTTGATAAAACCGTATTTGCTTGGTGAATAAATCGCTGCTTGTGCTCCCATTATAAAAGTAAAAATAAAAGCCATCCAAAAAGCACCGCTATAGTAACAAATGCAAATTATTAAAGTGAGTATAACATTGAAAATTGCTGAAATTTTCATTACAATATTTTTTGGATATTTATCCGCTAAAAAACCCGAAGGAGAAAGCATAAGAATAAAAGGAAGTAAAATCAAAGCATTAACTATAGCATTTAAAAATAACTGCTCGCTTCCTTCATAGGCCTTATAAATAGTATTTTGAATAATAATTTTATGTCCCAAATCCACAAAAGCATTGATGAATGCTATAAGTAAAAAAGGAATTAATCCGTAAATTTTCAAAAAAGATTTTTTTTGCATTATTTAAACCTCGTCAATTAGCACTTATTTTACAAATTTAGGAAAATTATCTATATTATCTTTTAAAATAATTCCATCGATTTTTAATTTATAAAATTTTTTAAAATTCTCTAATTTATCAACAATCATTAAAACCCTACTATCAAAAACATAAAATTCTGCAACCTTGCTAGCAAATTTTGCAAGTTTTTTATCATTGCATAGTAAAAATTTAGCTCCTAAAGCATTGGCTAAAAATATCTCGTCTTTATTTTGCACTAAAATAGCAAATTCAAAATCATTTTGACTTAAATAAGAAATCAATTTTTCATCATAAACAATACAATAAACTTTATTATCTTTAACTTCTTCAACACTTTCAATAAAAGAAAAATCTAAATTTTTTAATAATTTATATCCAATAATAAGCATTTTTTTCCTTAGCTCTATTTTTTATTATTTTGCAAATTATACTTATAAAATTGTTACCAAGCAAGATGGCGCAGCGGACGGGGCTCGAACCCGCGACCTCCGCCGTGACAGGGCGGCATTCTAACCAGCTGAACTACCGCTGCATCCAAAGTAAAGAAGTAGAGATTATAAAACCTATTTATGATTTTATAAAATGGTGGTCACTATAAGACTCGAACTTATGACATCCACCTTGTAAGGGTGGCGCTCTACCAACTGAGCTAAGCGACCTATGATTGGCGACCCCTAGAGGATTTGAACCTCTGTTTCCACACAGAGAGAGTGTTGTCCTGGGCCACTAGACGAAAGGGTCATAACCCTAACAATAAAAATGGTGTCCCGTGTTGGATTCGAACCAACGGCCCCCTCCTTAAAAGGGAGATGCTCTACCGGCTGAGCTAACGAGACAAGATGGCGCAGCGGACGGGGCTCGAACCCGCGACCTCCGCCGTGACAGGGCGGCATTCTAACCAGCTGAACTACCGCTGCATCCAAAGTAAAGAAGTAGAGATTATAAAACCTATTTATGATTTTATAAAATGGTGGTCACTATAAGACTCGAACTTATGACATCCACCTTGTAAGGGTGGCGCTCTACCAACTGAGCTAAGCGACCTTTATAATGGTGTCCCGTGTTGGATTCGAACCAACGGCCCCCTCCTTAAAAGGGAGATGCTCTACCGGCTGAGCTAACGAGACATTTTCTGAAATAAAAATGTGATTATGCCAAAATTAGCTCTATTTGTCAAGCTTTTTTAAATCATTTTTGGCATTTTCTCTCCAAATAACGAGAAAATATATTTATAGGTAAAGTCAAAACAAGATATGTAATAGCCAAAATTACATAAGCTTCAAGAGTAGCAAAAGTATAAGAATTTATCTCTTGTGCACTTTGGGTTAATTCATTTACAGCAATAACGCTTAATAATGAACTATCTTTAATTAAATTTGCAAATTGTCCACTCAGCGGTGCTAAAATATTTTTTAAAGCTTGGGGAAAAATTACATACGCAAAAACCTGCATCTCTTTTAACCCTAAAGCCCTAGCGCTCTCAAGCTGAGATATAGAAATACTTAAAATTCCAGCTCTAAATATTTCAGCTAAGTAAGCAGCAGAAAAACATGATAAAATAATAACTCCAGCTACATATCGATTATCAAGTCCTAAATTATTTGCAACGATATAATATATCAATAATACCTGCACTAGTAAAGGGGTTCCTCTGATAAGCTCTATGTAAAATATAGATAAAAATCTTAAAAAAACAATTGAACTTAAAGAAAAAGCACAAAAAACTCCACCCAAAATTATACTCAGTAATAAAGAAAAAAAACTGATTATTAAAGTATTTAAAAAACCTTGAAGAAATTTTTCTTTATAGGTCGCAATTGCACTAAAATCAAAATGATAAGCACTTATACTAAAACTACAATAACAAAACAATATTAAAAATAAAATCAAAAGAATTAAATTAGTGATTATTTTTGACTTTGATAGAGGTTTTAAAGGTTTAAAATTCTTATTTTTTTGGATAAACAAAGACAATAAAAATCTCCAAAATTACAATTTATTCATTTCTTAAAGTATCTAAAATGTTAATTTGAGTTGCTTTTTTTGCAGGATAAAAAGACGATAAAGCTATGATTATTAAAGCACCTATAATGGTTAAAGAAAAATCCATTAAAGACAAATCAAGTGGTAATTTACTGGTTCCATAAACATCAGCAGGTAAAGTTACAATATCAAAATTTCCTAAAAGCCATAAAGCAAAAAATGCAAGCATCACACCCACTATCATACCGCCGCCGCCAATAAGCATGCCTAAGGCAAAAAAACTCTTTTTTACCTCATTTTTGCTTGCACCTAGGGCAAGTAAAAGTGCTATTTCACTGCGACGATTCATTACTATCATCAATAAAGAACTTACTATATTTAAACTTGCAACCAAAATAATAAGCATCAATACTATAAAAAGCGCTCTTTTCTCAAGCTCTAAGGCTGAAAAGAAATTTTTATTTTGTTCCCACCAGCCTACTACAGCATAATCGTCTTTTAAATAAGATTTAATTTTTTCAACATCCTTAAAAGCATTATCACTATATACATGAACTCCATCATAATTTGGATTTTTAGGCATTCCAAGTACTTTTTTCAATGCATCAACATCTGTATACATATAAGCTTTATCATAAAATGCAAGCCCTGAAGTAAAACGCGCTTTAACATCAAAACGTTTAGTTTGTGGTACTAAAGAAAATCCACTAGGATTAAGATTTGAAAAAATAAGTGAAAGTTTGTCATTTTTATGCAAACCAAATTCATCAATAAGTGCTGATCCTACAAGTATATCAAAACCACTTAAATTCTCATCCTTTAAAGCTTTAGCAACCACTTCGTTTATTTTTTTTTCATCATTAAAATTAACGCCAAAAAGCACACCACCTTCAAAACGATTATCTCCCTTTACAACAACTTGAGTACTTATATAAGGGCTAAATAACAAATTTGGAAATGTTTTTCTTAACTCATCTATAAATTCATCATTTACAGGAGCGTAAAATTTAGGCAAAATAGTAATAGGATAATTCATCACAAAAAAGCGTTTTTCAAATTCTTTATCAAAACCATTCATAATTGCCATAGCTACAAGCAAAACGCAAAGTCCTACACAAACTCCCAAAAAGGCCAAAAGCATAGAAAGATTGATAAAGGGTTGTTCTTTATCAAATCTTAAATATTTAAAAAGTAAATATTTTAAAACGCTTTTATTCAAGCTAAAATTCCTTGCTTAGGACCACTTTTTCCATGGCATTCTTTAAATTTTTTTCCACTTCCGCAAGGACAAGGAGCATTGCGTGGAACTTTTTTAAACTCAGCTTCGCCAAGATTATCTTCGCTTGCGCCCATTTCTACTGAGCTTTGAAGTAGCTTTTCATTTTCTTCATTGGCTTTATTTTCTAAATTTTGTACCTCTTCTTGATTAAATTGCACACTAAAAAGTAGTTTAATACTATCAAATTTAATACGATTAACTAGCTCCAAGAAAAGATTATAACTTTCTTTCTTATATTCCACAAGAGGATCTTTTTGATTGTATCCGCGAAGTCCTATTCCTGTTTTTAAAATATCCATTTGATACAAATGCTCTCTCCAAGCATTATCCAAAACTTGCAAATATAAAATACGCTCTATATTACGCAATTCTTTAATCTCAAGTCTTGACATCTTTTCGTTATAAGAATTTTCAAGAATTTGACTTAGCTTATCTTGCATTTCAATGACGCTTAAATTTTCAAAATCTTTTTCACTAATCTGAGTTGAACACTCATATAAAATTTTTGCTTTCAAATTTTCAAAATTTACGTTAGAACCGCTTTCATCAAGCATATAATCATTCATTACATTTGCGCTATATTCAGCGATATTTTGAGAAATTTTAGCTCTAATATCATAGTTTTCATCTAAAAGCTCATTACGATAACGATAAATAGTTTTTCTTTGTTCATTTGCTACATCATCGTATTCTAACAAATGCTTTCTGCTTTCAAAATGTAAGCTTTCTACTTTTTTTTGCGCATTTTCAACCGCTCTTGTAACGATTCTTGACTCTATGCTTTCGCCCTCTTCTATACCTAAACGATCCATAATGCTTTTAATACGATCCCCACCAAAAATTCTTAAAAGATTATCTTCTAAACTTAGATAAAAACGACTTATTCCAGGATCGCCCTGCCTTCCTGCACGACCACGAAGTTGATTATCAATACGGCGACTTTCATGTCTTTCTGTACCTATGATATAAAGCCCACCCAAAGCCCTAATCTCATCATCGATTTTTATATCCACACCACGACCTGCCATATTTGTAGCGATAGTTACGGCACCTTTTTTACCTGCATCTTGGATAATCAAAGCTTCTTGCTCGTGATTTTTAGCATT
Organism: Campylobacter sp. BCW_6467; assembly: GCF_001762855.1. Taxonomy (NCBI): domain Bacteria; kingdom Pseudomonadati; phylum Campylobacterota; class Epsilonproteobacteria; order Campylobacterales; family Campylobacteraceae; genus Campylobacter; species Campylobacter sp. BCW_6467. The sequence continues at coordinate 12,063 of NZ_MJXP01000052.1, forward strand.
TAAAACATGATGAGGGATTTTCTCTTTTACAAGCATATTGTGAAAAACTTCACTGCGTTCTATACTTGCGGTTCCTACAAGCACAGGCTGACCTTTAGCATTGGCTTTTTTAATCTCTTCAATTACGGCTTTAAATTTTTCATTTTGAGTTTTATAGATAAGATCATCTTTATCTTGTCTTTTAATAGGAATATTTGTCGGTATAGAAATAACATCTAAACTATAAATTTGAGAAAATTCAGTCGCTTCTGTTTGTGCAGTTCCTGTCATACCTGCGAGTTTATTGTACATTCTAAAATAATTTTGAAAAGTAATATCTGCTAGAGTTTGGCTTTCTTCTTGAATTTTTACATTTTCTTTAGCTTCTAAAGCTTGATGCAATCCTTCGCTAAAACGACGTCCTTCGCTTAAACGCCCTGTAAATTCATCAACGATGATAACTTCATTATTTCTTAAAACATAATGCACATCTTTTTCAAAAAGATTATGTGCCTTTAAAGCTTGATCAAGCTGATGTGCTAAGATAGCATTATCAAGACTGTATAAATTTTCTACACCAAAAAGTTTTTCAGCCTTAGCAATACCTGCTTCGGTAATCAAAACACTACGATTTTTCTCATCTACCACAAAATCACCCTCAGGTTTTGCAGGAGGTAAAACTGCTTCGCCTTTTTGCATTTGCTTAGCTACTTCATTGGCTTTAATATAACCATCTAAAGTGCGATTTGTAGGGCCGCTGATGATAAGCGGAGTTCTTGCCTCATCAATTAAAATACTATCTACTTCATCTACAATAACAAAATTATGCTCTCTTTGAACTTTTTCAACTTTTGAAAATTTCATATTATCACGCAAATAATCAAAACCAAACTCATTATTGGTTCCATAAGTAATATCGCAATCATAAGCTTGCTTGTGCTCTATGTCATTATTTTGAGAAGAAAGAATCACGCCTACGCTAAAACCTAAAAAATTATAAATCGCACTCATTTGCTCAGCATCTCTTTTGGCTAGATAATCATTCACTGTAACGACATGTACGCCTTTGCCACTCATGGCATTTAAAACTACAGGCAAGGTCGCTACAAGGGTTTTACCTTCTCCTGTTTTCATTTCTGCGATTTTTCCATCGTGTAAAACCATACCACCGATTAACTGCACATCAAAATGACGCATATTTAAAGTTCTCTTACCTGTCTCTCTGACTATAGCAAAAACATCATTTAAGATATCATTTTCGTTTTTTTCTCCGCTTAAAATTTGCTCTTTAAATTTTGCAAATTCGGCTTTTAATTCATCATCGCTTAAATTTTGATATTTGCCTTCTAAAGCATTGATTTGTGCTACACGCTTGAAGTATTTTTTAACTTCACGATCATTTTTTGTTCCAAAAACGGCTTTTAAGGTATTTAAAAACATTTTTAAACCTTTATAAATTTTTCAAACTACCATTATAACGATTATTTAATTAAAATTAGCTAGAATGATATAAAAAATATAATTTTTTTAAGGAAAATAAATGAAAAAAACATTCTTGATATTTTTTATTTTTATAGGACAACTTTTTGCCCTTGATCTTAATTTTAATACCTTTTCAAGCAATTTTATCCAAATAGTAAAATCCAAAAACTCTACACTTTCTTATTCTGGACATTTTATACTGAGTAAAGATCAAGCATATTGGAGTTATGATACTCCTAGTAAAAAAGAGATTTATATTAACAAAAATCAAGTAACCATAATAGAGCACGATCTAGAGCAAGTCATTTTCTCTCATCTTGATAACATTCCAAATCTTAATGAAATTTTCAAAAAAGCAAGTCTTATAGATAAAGATAAACTTGTAGCAAAATATGATAATATAAATTATACAATTAAACTCAATCAAGAGCAAATTCAAAGCATATCCTATAAAGATGAATTTGAAAATGATGTTATAATCAATCTAAACAATCAAATTAAAAATCCAAAAATTAATTCCGATGTTTTTAAGGCAAAAATTCCGCAAAATTATGATATAGTTCGCTAATTTTGCGTTGTATTTTCATCAAGCTTTATATCATAACCTGTTTGTGGTAAATGATAAGGCTTGCTTGCGTTATTTTCTTTGAATATTTGTGGAGGATTGGCGATTAAATCTCTTTTAATTTTTTCTTCTATATCTGGAGTCATTTTAGGTGTATTTAAATTATCTATATTGATTTCTCCATTGTCATTTTTATTTTCTTCATCTGAATCTTTGAAAAGCTGTTCAACTTGCTTGGCTTCTAAATTTGGAACACTAGGAGTTGGGATCTTTTCAACACCAGGAACTTGAGTTTTAGGAACTTCTAAGTTTTCAAGTGCTTTTTTTACCTCGCTGCCCATACCTTTCTCTTTAGCCTCAGTACTTTCTAAAAAGCGTTTAAACTCCTCTAAATCAAATTTTTCCACTCCGCTTAAAGATATGATATATATATCATCTAATTTAATCTTATACTTCTTATCTAAAAATTTTTCTAAAGTTTTTTTAAAATTATTTTTTCCAATTTCTGTAAAAATATCTTCGTAAAAAAACCCTGAAATTACTGTATTTACAGCATCAATCAACTTATTTTCATTTTCTTTTAAATTATTCCCATCAAATTCCAAAGAAATTTCAACTTTTTTAAGAACATTTGCTCCACTTTTAGAATACAAATCTGTTCTTATTTTATCTATTTCAAGATTTTGAGCATTTAAACTCAAAGCCAAAAAAACACTTAAAAATATTTTTTTCATTTAATGCCTTTAAATGATTTGTTCTTGTATTTCAAGATCTAAAAAATTATGTTTTTTATAAAAATCAATCACATTAGAATCTATTTTTAAAATATTAGCAAAATAAAATCCAAAATTTATCTTTTTTGTAGAATAAATTTTTAAAGTATTTGGATTTGTAGCGCGAGAAAGAGCGACATAAAGCTGTCCATTTTCAAAAATATGATCAATATCACACACTAATTTTTCAATGCTCATACCTTGTGATTTGTGTATAGTAATAGCATAAGCTAATTTAATAGGAAACTGTGTAACACTTGCAAGAATATTAACAACAAGATCTTTACCTGATTGTTCAAGTTCTTCCATGAAAAAAGTATAAGGTTCAAGTAAAATTTTCATCCCATTATTTTTAATAATACTAATATAAATTTTCTCCTCTTCATAAAGAATATCTTCTATAATGCCTTGCTCACCATTATAATAATTCTTATCCCAATTATTTACACAAAAAATAATACGAGCACCTATTTTAATATTTAATTCTTCCAATATATTTAAGCTTCTAATCCAAGAATCAAGTTCTTCATCTTTTATTCTCTTATCTTCTTTTTTAACCTGAGCCTTAAAGCATACAAGTGGGGTCTCAAGTTTGCTTAATTTTTCTTGATTAATATTGTTTACTTTTTTATTGATACCACAAAGTAAAGTATAATCATCTTCTAAATTTTCTAATTCTTTATAATCAATTCGCAAAGATTCAAAAAAGCTTAAAATTTTTTCATCTAAAAAACCTTGTCTAATCAAAGATAAATAGTTATAAAATTCCATATTTTGTGTTCTTTTAGGTTGAGAAAGTTTAATGTTCTTAAAATTTAAATCTTGCCAAAAAAATGAAGAAAAAGCATAATAAGAATGATTAAATAAAGTTTCTTTTTTTTCTTTAATTACGGGAGGCAGTTGAAAAAAATCTCCTACAACTAAAATTTTTCCATTAAATTGAGAATTTTTAAGTCTAAAGCCTATCATTTCAAAAACACTTGCGCTAACCATGGAAATTTCATCAATAATAATAAGCTCAATCGTTTTTAAAAGCTCTTTAAGTTTTGTTAATTTTTCTTTTTGTTTTTGATTGCGATCCAATGTGCTTAATTTCATCATATCATCACAATACCCTAAACAAAAAAAGCTGTGTAAAGTAACACCGCCTATATTAAACGCCGATAGAGCACTAGAACCAAGAGCTATGGCTAATTTTTTTTGTTTTCTATAAGATTTGATAAGCTCATTTGTCAAAAAGCTTTTACCAACTCCAGCACCACCACTTAAAAAAACATTATCATAAGCTAAAATTTTTTCTAGTTTATCAAGCATTATATTTCCTTGGCTTTAATTATAACTATTTTTTCTAAAAGGTTGATTATGAAATCTTGTTTATATTTTACTTTTATAGTGCTATTTTTAACAGCTTGTTCAACAAAAAATTTAACTTCACTTCATCATGAAAATTTAGAACAAAAAAATGAAAATCAACATTATGCAAAACTTGAATACGAACAAAATGTAAGCATTTTGCCACAATTTGCTTACGATATTAATTTTGATGCAAAACGATATAAAAAATATTTCTTTAACCCTTGGCATGATTCATTTAAAAATAACAAAGGACAAAATATTTTTTGGTCCTTTCCTTTATATTTAAATTCAAAAAATACTTATTATTTTTTCAATAAACAAATTATTCCACTTTCATGGTTTAAAAACGCTATAAATAATGCAAATATCCAAGAATTTGGCAAACTTAATCAAAAAGCTTTGATTATCCAAAATACAATCGTTAAAAATCTTCCAACCCAAAGAGCTATCTTAAAAAATCCTTTTTTTGAAAATGAAGGAATTCCTTTTGACTATGCAAGCGATGGCATTTTAAATGCTGGAACCCCTGTCTTAATTTCACATTTCAGCAAAGATAAGCGTTATGCTTTTGTTTTAGGTGAAGCTGGGTTTGGATTTGTTGAAAGTAAAAATTTGGAATTTTTCTCAAACGATAGAGCGAAAATCTATGAAAATCTTAGCTTTATCACACCATTAAAAGAAAAATTTCCTATCTATAGCGAAGATGGTAAATTTTTCTTTGAAAGTAGAATTGGCGCTATTTATCCTTACTACAAAGAAGATAAAAACTATTTTTATGGAAAAATAGGTTCTAAAAAATATAAAATTTCTAAAAAAGACGTATCTAAATTTCCTTTACAATTCAATGATAAAAATTTAAAAAATCAACTTTCACAAGTTTTAAATTTGCCTTATGGCTGGGGCGGTTATAATTTTGAAAGAGATTGTTCTTTACTAACTCGTGATATCTTTTCAGCTTTTGGACTTTATCTACCAAGAAATTCAGCTGCACAAAAAAATTCTTTTAATCATTTTGATATAAGCACTCTTAGTAATTCTCAAAAAAAAGATTTTTTAAACCGCTTTGGGAAAGCTTATCTTAGTTTACTTTATTTACCTGGACATATTATGCTTTATGCAGGACAAATTACAGATAATAATATTGCCATACATAATATATGGGGCTTAAGAAAAGATGCAACCCAAAGACTTCTCATAAGTTCTAGCGTCATCACTTCTTTAGAAATAGGAAAAAATGAAATTTTAGAAGATAATTTGCTTTTATCAAGACTTAAAGAAATAAGTTTTATAAATTTAAACAAACAAGAAAAAGAGCAAATAAAAAGCTATCTTGAAAATATACAAAACAAATAAGATTTATTGATTTAATCAATAAATCTTTTAGTTAAATCTGCAAAATATTCTATGCGTCTATCTCGCAAAAAAGGCCACCAACGACGCACATTTTCACTTCTTTTTTTATCTATTTCTATGATTTTTACACATTCGTTTTGAGAATCTAAAAGACAAAGTTCTTCACCTTGAGGGCCAAAAACAAAAGAATTTCCCCAAAATCTAATGCCCTCTTCTACCCCACTTGCATCTTTTTCAAAACCTACTCTATTGATAGCTACTACATATAAACCATTAGCTATAGCATGTCCTTTTTGAACACCAAGCCAAGCATTGAGCTGTCTTTGTTTTTCTTCATCTTTATCCTTATCAAACCAACCAATTGCCGTGGGATAAATAAGAATCTCAGCTCCTTTTAAAGCCATAATTCTTGCTGCTTCAGGATACCACTGATCCCAACAAATAAGCACTCCAAGCTTGCCTAAACTTGTATTTATAGGTTCAAAACCCAAATCTCCAGGAGTAAAATAAAATTTTTCATAAAAACAAGGATCATCAGGTATGTGCATTTTGCGATATTTGCCTGCTATAGAACCATCTTTTTCAAAAACTACTGCAGTATTATGATAAAGTCCGGCACTTCGTTTTTCAAATAATGAAGTAATAAGCACTATTTGATTTTTTCTAGCTATATTTGCCCAAAATTTCACATCTTTTTCATAATCATTAGCATAGTCAAAAAAATCCACATTTTCACTTTGACAAAAATACTCACTTTGATGAAGTTCTCCCAAACAAATAAGCTCAGCTCCTTGTTTAGAGGCTTCTTCTATAAATTCGCAAGTTTTTTTTATAGTTTGTTCTTTGTTTGAGTGAAATTTTTGTTGTATTAAAGCGATTTTCATTGTCTTTGCCTTTCTTGTTCTGCATCATCATAAGGATCTAAATGAATTTGTATATCCCATTTTTCATTTTCAAACATCTTACGCACACCTTCTTCTATTTCATCTGAAATTTTATGCGCATTTAAAAGCGAAATTATAGGGCAAAAAACCAAATGCACGCTTAAATAATTACAACTTGGAGTTTTACGCGTCTTTAATTCATGATAGGAAATTATTTCAGGATTATTAGAAATCAAAATACAAATTTTATCCACTTGTTCCTTAGGTAAAGCCTCATCCATTAAAAAAGCCAAAGCTTTTTTAATGATTTTAAAAGCAGAAAATGCCGTATAAAGACTGATCACTATCCCAAAAATAGCATCAATAATATGTAAATTTGTAAAATAAATCAAAACCAAAGCCCCTAAAGTACAAGCATTGGTTAAGCAATCTGTTTTGTAATGCAAAGCATCACTTTCTATAATCAAACTTTTGGTTTTTTTAGCTACATAATTTAAAAAAAGTACAAGAAAAAAAGTCATAATTAAAGCAAAAATCATCACATAGATGCTTGAATTTAAATCTTTAATTTCTTCTTTATAATAAATCTTTAAAATACTCTCATAAAAAATAAAAATCCCCACGCCAACTATAAAAACACCTTCTAACAAACCCATTAAAGCTTCAATTTTAGAAAAACCAAAATTATAATTTTCATTCGCCTTTTGTGAGCTTTTTTTAAGAGCTAAAAAATTAAAAGCAGAAATAGCAAAATCCATTAAAGAATCAATCGCACTTGAAAGCACTGCAACAGAACCACTTGTTAAGCCTACTATAAATTTAACCAAGGCTAAAACAATAGCACATAAACTTGCTACAAGAGTTGCTTTTTTTTGCAAACTCATCTTAAACCTTTGAAACGATTTTGACAAGAACAATGCAAAGAACCGTTTTGTCGTAAAAACACTCTTGCATCTACTCCTATAATTTTATGATTGGGTAAAGCTTTAGAAAGTCTTTTAGTTATGATTTCATCATTTTTATCCTTATAAAAAGGCACAATTAAAGCATTATTTATAAAAACAAAATTCGCATAAGTCGCCCCCAATCTTCTTCCTTTATAGTATAAAGGCTTAGGTATAGGAAGTTCTACTAAATCAAAGCCTGTTTTTTTAAGCTCTTCTTTCATTTTTTGCAAAGGCAAATAATGCTCATCCTCTTCATCTTCACAAACACAATGTGCTATGGTATTTTTATCTATAAATCTTGCTAAGGTATCGATATGATGATCTGTATCATCACCTTTTATGAAACCATTTTCTAGCCAAATAATTTGTTTTAAACCAAAAATTTCTTTTAATTTTATATCAATTTGGGTTTTGTTTAGATGAGAATTTCTATTTTCATTTAAAAGACAATGAGAGCTTGTAAGCATCACACCCTCTCCATTAAAGTCAATACTTCCTCCTTCTAAAACAAAATCCACCTTTTTAAGCCCCTCTTTAAATTTTTCTTTAAAAAGCTTAGAATTTACAGCATTATCAAGCTCACTTTGAAATTTATTTCCCCAAGCATTAAAAGTAAAATCAAGAGCCTTTAAACGATTATTTTCTACTATATCTATAGCTCCAAAATCACGTATCCAAGTATCATTTGTATCACATTTAAAAAACTCAACATTTTTTATATCTTTAAAATTTTCAAAATCACTCTGTTTAGGAGCTATAAGTAAAACTTTTTGAAATTCACTTACCACTTTTACAAATTCTTTATAACTTTGCAAAATTTCCTCTAAATATGGACTCCAATCGCTTTTTTCATGAGGTAAAGAAAGCATGAGGTATTCTTGCTCACTCCATTCAGGAATTGATTTTATCATTTAACTACCTTTTTTGATAATAAAATTATAATTGTATCATTTTTTGGAATTTTGTCAAATTTAAGAAGATTGCCTCGATATTTCGAGGCTTTAGTGTATTATTTAAAAAAGATTTTCATTTCATCATTACTTAAAACAAGTTTTCCATTTTCATTTGAAATTTTAAAAGTTCCTTTGAAATTTGAAAGGAAAGAATTTTCAAAATCCATTACATCCATTGGGTGACAAAGCATTTGAGTTGAAGCTACGCGATCACCTTCGATTTGCAAAGTATCTGCCTTAGTTTGGTAAGAACCAAAAAAACGATTACATCCTGAATAACCGTAAAATTTATTATTTTCAAAACTAATATTTGGACTTTCCTCTGCGTTTTTTGGATCAAAAGTTTTACCATTAACTATAATTTTTTCTATTTTGAAAAGCTGGTTCTGCACAAGTTCATTATTACCTTTAGAAGCAGATGAAGTAACAGAAGTACTAGCACAACCCGCAAAAAAAGTTGCAGCTAAAGCAATTTGAAGCGTTTTTTTCATTTTATTCCTTTAAATTTGAAATTGGTTAAGTTCGCTTTCGAGATTATGACACACTATTTTTAACTCATCTGCAACTTGAAGCAGAATTTTAGAAATTTCTTCATTCTTTTCACTTACTTCGACATTTTTTTGCATACGAGAAAGTAAATTTTGTATATTCTCTTGGGAAATTTTTATTTTTTCAGTACATTGAGTTACCAAAGCCCTAGCATCTTCGTTGCATAATTTAACCTCATTAGCATCATCAACCAATAAAGTGGTGTCATCATTTAAAGCTTGTATACTTTGAGCATTTTTCTTTAATTCTGCGCTAACCTCATTAATACTTTGCAAAAGCTCTTTTGTAATTTGAGCTACATTTCCCAAAAATTCTTCACTGTTCTGAGCCAACTGCCTAACATCCTCAGCAATTACAGAAAAACCTCGTCCAAATGCACCAGCCCTAGCTGCTTCTATGCCAGCATTTAGGGATAGTAAATTGGTTTTATCTGCAATCTCATCCATCATTTGAGTTGCTTTTTGTATATTACCTGCTTGATTAACCATGTTTTCAACTTTTTTAGCCAATTCATTTTCATTTTGAGATACTGTTGATACTTTATTAGCAACATTAAACAAAGATTTAAGCATTTGCTCTAATAATAAAAAGGATTTTTCATTGGCACTATTTGCCTTATTTGACAAACTAGCAAGTTCTCCAAGTTCATTGCCAACATTTGCACCAAGTTTAAAACTTTGATCTATTTGTTTATGACTTTGTGAACTGATATCACTTAAAGAAATAGCATTTGAATTTAAAAGATTGCTTTGTTTTTCTACATTTTTTGAATTATGACTTGCACCGCTAACTGCCTTGTGAGTTTTTTCGATAAATTGATTGATATATCCACAAGCTAAAGCAATTTCATCTTGACCTTTAACTGAAATACGAGCTTTTAAATTGCCACTTCCTTGAGCTAATTCTTTAGCATGATTTAAAAGCTCTAAAACAGGCTTTCCAACAACAACTTTAAGCATTAAAAGAACCACACAAAGGGTAAAAATCAAAGCAATAGTAAATATTATAATATAAGATTGACTGGTTTTACTTATATCTTTTTGAACACCTTCTAAAGAATGCGATATATCCATAACCCCTATCACGCTCCCTACATTAGCATTTGCATGACAAGCAACACAACTTTCATCTGCAATCAAAGGGCGTATCAATCTTAAATGCACAACACCATTTACATTTTCTTCTAAAGCTTGAATTTTAGGATTTGAAAATTGTTCTATAATACGCTTATCATTTGAAATTTGAGGGGCTTTCATCTCAAAAAGATCTATAGTATCTTTTGAAGGATAAATTTTAATATCACTAATACCCTCTATACTTTTTGCATCTTCAATGGCTTCTTTAATTTTTTCAGGATCTCCTAAATTCATAGCCATTCTCATTGTTTGAAAAACAGAAGTACTTACGGTATCTAAATTTGCCCTGCTCATTTTATTGGCAGTATTTTTAAAGTCCAAATTTAAAATCACTTGCATTACAATAAAACTTATAAGCAACACCACAAAAATTGCAGCAGAAACCTTAAATCCTATAGTTTTAAACATCATAGTTTCCTAAAAATAAAATTTTTCGGAAATATTTTACACATAATTTATTTAATTTTTATTGAATTATGTGTAAAAAACATAACATTCCATTAAACTTAATGTAAAAAATGTCTTACGCCTGTGAAATAAAGCGCCATACCATACTCATCAGCCGCCTTTACCACTTCATCATCTCTTATACTTCCGCCTGGTTCTACTATAGCTTTAACCCCTACTTTACTTGCTTCATCTATGCTATCTCTAAAAGGAAAAAAGGCTTCACTTGCTAAAACGCAACCTTGCAAATCAAGTCCCATTTCTTTAGCTTTAGCGATTGCTGCCTTTGCTGCATCGATTCTACTTGTCATACCCATACCTATAGCCACCATAGCGCCATTTTTTACATAAACAACATTGTTTGATTTGGTAAATGCTGCTATTTTCATAGCGATTTCAAGATCTTTTAATTCTTCCTTACTTGCCTCTCTTTGACTCATAAGCTTTGCATTTTTAAGCTCATCTTCGCCTACTTCATCGCTGTTTTGATATACAAAACCCCCATCAATATGTTTAAAATCATATTTATCAAAACTGCGGATTAAAAACGGACTTTCTTGAGTGAAAATTTTAATGCGTTTTTTACCTTCAAACACAGTTAAAGCTTTTTCATCTACATTGGCTGCAATGATTACTTCTACATAAATTTCATTGATTTTATTTGCTAAAGCCTCATCAAGAGTTCCATTGATTGCAACCACTCCTCCATAAGCACTGACGCTATCGCATTTTAAAGCATATATATAGCTTTGTACTAAATTTTCTTTTATAGCAAAACCGCAAGGATTTCCATGTTTTACTATAGCAATAGCTGGAGCTTTATCGAAACTACTAGCCAAATTTAAAGCTGCGTTAATATCGGTTAGATTGTTAAAACTTGCTTCGCCTTTAAGGGCTTTGAAATTTGCGCTAAAAAAGACATCAAACTCGTATAAAGCCCCTTTTTGATGTGGATTTTCTCCATATTTTGTATCAAATACTTTTTGTCCTACTATAAATTTGCTCGCTCCAAAACCTCCGTTAAAGCGTTCATTCATATAATTTGCAATATAAGCATCGTAATTTGCTGTATGCTCATAAGCTTTTATCATCAAATTTAAACGAAAATTCTCATCATTTTGACCTTTTTTTAAAGTCTCAATCACTTTTTCATAATCAAGTGGATCGCAAAGCACTATCACATCTTTATAGTTCTTTGCTGCACTTCTTATCATCGCAGGTCCGCCTATGTCGATATTTTCTATAATTTCATCAAAATCATCGCTCATAATGGTAGTTTTTTTAAAAGGATATAAATTTACACAAACTAGATCAATGCCTAAAATTTCATTTTCTTTTGCTTGTTTGATATGATTTTCATCGCTTCTTTTATGCAAAATCCCACCGTGAATCTTAGGATGCAAAGTCTTCACACGCCCTTCAAAAAGCTCAGGACTTTTTGTAAAATCACTCACTTCTATAACTTTTATTCCATTTTCTTTTAAAAGCTTAAAAGTCCCGCCTGTTGAAAGAATCTCAAAGCCTAAATTTCCAAGCTCTTTGCCAAATTCTACTATGCCTTCTTTATCACTCACACTAAGTAATGCTCTCATTTTTACCTTTCTAAATGTTTTTTAACTTTTTCGTAAGCTTCATTGATTTTTTGAAATTTCTCTACACCGATTTTAAGTTCTTCTTCGCTGACATTGTTTGCGTTTAAAATGTCAGGATGATATTTTTTTGCTAAATTGCGGTATTGTTTTTTTACTGCATTTAAATCTACATTATTTGGAAGTTCTAAAATAGCAAAAGCTTCATCAAGACTTAATTCTTTTTTAGCACTTTTTAAATTTGAAAGACTTGCTATAAAAGCGTCTAGTTCGCTTTTTGCTATATCAAAGGCTTTAGCGATTTGCTCTAAAATTTCACGCTTTTTAGCATTAAAATCTGCATCGATTAAAGCCATAAAAACAAGCACACGCAAGACATTAAAACGCTCATTTTTAGGTAAAGGTACTTCTTTTAAAAAATCTTTTGCCACATAAAAAGCATCGCTTAAATTTTCTTTATGTTCATTAAAACTTGCTTTTAAAAAAGCTCTTTCTTTTTCATCTTTAGCATTTGCATCTAAAAGATCTTTGATCATTTCAGCTTCATTTTCACTTACTCTGCCATCGCTTTTTGCAATTTTTGCCAAAAGTGCGATAACATAGTAATTCATACGCCTTTTAAACTCATCCATTCTTTCTTCCATAACTCCACGAGCAAAACCCTTAGCAAAGCCTTTAGCTCCTCTTGTGGCTGAGTTTAAAAAATCCTGTTTTCCCCAAGTTTTATAATACCAGTAAAACACCAAAACAACGAGTATAATTAAAACTAAAGTCATTGGATTTGCTCTTTAAAACTTTCAAAATAAAACTTATCAAGTTCAGCCTTGCTTAACTCAATACTATCAAGTTTAAAATGTTTTTGGCTTGTACTCACACCTAATTTATAAGCTTTTACTCCAAATTCTTTAGCTAAATTTAAAAAAGCTTCTTCATTTTCTTTACTAAGCCCTACTATAGCACGACTTGCACTCTCATCAAAAATCATTTTTTCATCATCAAAACCACTTGTTAAATTTGCACCCACACTAGAAATAGCAAACATTTTTGCCAAAGTCATAGCAATACCCCCTATTCCTACGCTATTGGCACACTCAAGTAAAGAATTTTGATTGGCTTTATAAAGCAAATCCCAAAGTGCAAGTTCAGCTTTATAATCAAGCTCTTTAAGGCTTCCTGATACTTTTTTATCTTGGATTTTCATTACCATAGATCCACCAAATTCTCCTAAACTTTCACCCAAAAGATAAACGCTTAAATTTTCTTTTTCAAAACTAGCTTTTAAGGTTTTATTTGCATCCTCTAAAACCCCTACGCTTACTATAGTAGGACTTGGATAAATACTTACACCTTCGGTTTCATTATAAAGTGAAACATTGCCGCTTACTACTGGGGTATTTAACTCTTTACAAGCTTCTTTAATACCTTCACAACCTTGTGCGAATTGCCACATCACTTCAGGATTTTGCGGATTTCCATAATTTAAACAATCACTTATTGCCAAAGGCTTAGCTCCTGTGCAAGCAACCTTTCTTCCTGCAGAAGCTACTGCTAAAGCTGCTCCTATTTTAGGATTTACATAATTTAAGCGTGAGTTACACTCTACAGCCATAGCCACACTTACACCATTTTCTTTGATGCGAATAGCACTAGCACCTAATCCTCCATCAGCTTTTATGGTATTGGTTTGCACGCTTGAATCAAATTGATCATAAATAAAAGCTTTATTATTAATATTTTCATTTTGAAACATTTGTATAAAAAGCTCTTGAATACTTGATTTTAGCTCAAATTTATAGTCTTTAATTTCACTTAAATATTTTGGCTCACTTATAGGACGACTTAAAACCGGCGCTTTTTCACTTAAAGGCTCGATAGGAATAAGCCCTACAAGCTCATCATGCCAAAAAAGTTCCATTTTTCCTGTATTGGTAACCTCACCCATAACCACAGCATCTAAATCCCATTTTTTAAAAATTTCTATAACCTTATCTTCATAGCCTTTTTTTGCACAAATAAGCATTCTTTCTTGAGACTCGCTAAGCATTAACTCATAAGGAGTCATACCGCTTTCACGCATAGGAGTTTTATCTAGGTAAAGTTTCATGCCACTGCCACTTCTTCCTGCCATTTCAAAAGAACTTGAAGTAAGCCCTGCAGCACCCATATCTTGAATACCCACAATATAATCGGTTTTAAAAAGCTCTAAACAAGCCTCCATAAGAAGTTTTTCACTGAAAGGATCGCCAATTTGCACTGTAGGACGCAAAGATTTGCTTTCTTCATTGAAACTATCACTTGCCATAACCGCTCCACCAAGTCCATCACGCCCTGTTTTTGAACCCACATAAATCACAGGATTTCCTACACCTTCAGCCTTAGCATAAAAGATATCTTCACTTTTACAAACCCCTAAAGCAAAGGCATTAACTAAGATATTTCCATTAAAACACTCATCAAAAGCACATTCTCCACCTATAGTTGGCACACCCATGCAATTTCCATAATGAGAAATTCCATTTACCACACCTTTAACAAGGTATTTTTGATGTTTGCCGCATTTTTCATCATAAATATCGCCAAATTTTAAAGAATTTAGCCCCGCAACCACTCTTGCGCCCATAGTAAAAACATCACGTAAAATTCCCCCTACTCCTGTAGCCGCACCCGCAAAAGGTTCTATAAAGCTAGGATGATTGTGACTTTCTACTTTAAAAACTGCTGCCATACCTTGCCCGATATCAATAACCCCTGCGTTTTCTCCTGGGCCTTGAATCACCCAAGGTGCTTTAGTTGGAAAACCATTAAGATATTTTTTGCTGGATTTATAAGAGCAATGCTCACTCCACATCGCAGAAATAACCCCAAGTTCTAACAGATTTGGTTCTCGTCCTAAAATTTCTAAAATTTGTGCATATTCTTCATCGCTGATTTTATGTGCTTTTATGGTTTCTTTATCCATTTTGATCCTTTCATTTTCCTAAACAAAAATTACCAAACATTTCGTCTAAAATTTCATCTCTTTGAAAATCTTTGGTAAATCTTGCAAGTTCATTAATAGCTAAATTAAGTTCAAAAGCAAAAAGTTCTAAAGAACTTTCCTCTAAAAGTCCTTTAGCTCTAAAAATCGCTTCGCTTGAAATTTTACAAGCATTAATAAGATCTAAAGAACTTACCATAATACCTTCGCTATCAAAAGAATTAAGATAATTTTGCAATTCTTCTTTTAACAAAGTGATGTCTTTTTGAGCACTAAGCTTGATAAAATTTTTATTTTGAATATTTTTGAAAACATTTTCTAAATCACTTTTATTTAAAATCCAAAAGATTTTTTTATCAGTATTTGCTAATAAGTCAAAAATTTTCTCATCTTCTTTATCTTGCACTCTTGAAGCATCAAAGACTGCTAAAATAATATCTGCATCTTCTAAACTTTTTTTACTTAAAGCTACGCCGATTTGTTCTATAGCATCTTTACTTTCTCTAATACCCGCTGTATCTATAATGCGTAATAAATGCGTTCCTAGTTTAAAGCTCTCTTCTATAGTATCACGAGTAGTTCCCGCTATATCTGAAACAATAGCTCTTTCATAAGAAAGCAAGGCATTTAAAAGCGAGGATTTGCCTACATTTGGCTTACCTACAATAGCGATTTTAAAACCTTCTATAAGTCCTTTTCTGCTTTGAGAAAGTGTATAAACTTCTTTTAAAATTTTAGAATTTTCTTCACACATAGTAGAAATTTGTTCTAATAAATCAGAAGGTAAATCATCATCAGCATAATCAATGCTAGTTTCTACAAAAGCTAAAGTTTTAACCAAATCTGTGCGAATTTTTTCTAAAAGTTCTCCTAGATTTCCTTGCATGTTGCGTGCTATAATTTTAGCTGCAAGCGCAGATTTTGAAAGTATGAGATCTTGTATATTTAAGGCTTTTAAAGGAGTCATTTTGCCATTTAAACACGCTCTTTTGCTAAATTCTCCCGCTAAAGCAAGTCTTGCCCCTAAACTCACAAGTTCTTCGAGTAAAACTTCACTCACACTAAATCCTCCATGAGTTTGAAACTCTACTATATCTTCACCTGTAAAACTATAAGGAGCTTTAAAATATATCATTATAGCTTCATCGATGATTTCATTGTTTTGATTAAAAAGTTTTGTAAAAGTAGCATGGCGGGGGGTGAGTTTGGTTTTGTGGCTAAGCTTTAAGGCAAAT
Source organism: Campylobacter sp. BCW_6467 (assembly GCF_001762855.1). Classification (NCBI taxonomy): domain Bacteria; kingdom Pseudomonadati; phylum Campylobacterota; class Epsilonproteobacteria; order Campylobacterales; family Campylobacteraceae; genus Campylobacter; species Campylobacter sp. BCW_6467. The sequence continues at coordinate 28,288 of NZ_MJXP01000052.1, forward strand.
TCTAAAGCTCTTTCACCGCTTAATCTTACAATAGAAATCGAACCCACGCCATGAGCTGTGGCAATAGCCGCTATAGTATCACTCATCTTTTTTGAAAAAGTCGTTTATTACAACAAATCTTTGATCATTATTTTGCTTAATTCCTACATACTTATCTGGAAATTCAGCTCTTAACTGCTCTAAAGCGATTTTTATCAAAACCCCATCTAAAGGTTTGGTTTGTCCGCGTCCATGAATTTTAATTTTTTCAATCACGCTTTGTAAATAAAGCTGCATACCTTGAATTTGATTTTCTAAAAATTGAGCGATCTCAAGGCGCACTAAAAGATTATATTTTAAATTGATCCAATTATGCAAAAGATAAGAAATAGCCTTGTAACGATGTGCTTCTTTGCCTATCATCAAAGCAGCATCTTCCCCATCCAATCGAATCAAAACACAATCTTCATCATACATTCTAAGTTCACTAAGCTCTATTTTAAACTGGGAGCTTTCTAAAAGTTTTACAAGCTGAATACGAATCTCATCTAAAATATCCTGAGTATTACGCACTCCTTTGCTTTCTCGATGAAAACTATCAAAAATTTCATCACTTTTTACTGTGTATTTTTCTTTTTGACTTTTATTTTTTTCATTTTTTATTTCAATCTTGTTTTCTTGTTTTGGCTCATGTGTTTCTGGTTTGTGATTTTTTGAACTTGTAAATTCTTTTTTAGGATTTTTTTTCAAAATCCTTTTTTTTGCTTTAGCCTCTATAATTGCCTTTTTTCTTCCAAATCCAAAAAAACCTTTTCTTGGATGCTGAATAATCTCATATTCTAAGTCCATCACAGAACATTCTAAACTTCTTGAAGCTTCTGTTAAGGCACTTTGAAGATCAATGGCTTCGATTTTCATTTTTCATGCTCCACTTGTTTTTTTGTGATGTTCTTTAGCAAATATTTTATTGATAACCCATTGTTGAACCAAAGAACAAAGATTATTTGCAAACCAATAAAGCGTAAGTCCTGCTGGGAAAGTGATAAAGAAAAAAGTAAAAATCACTGGTAAAAATTTCATAATCTTAGCTTGCATAGGATCTTGTATAGTCATAGGTGTGATAAGTTGTTGTAAAAACATCGTTGCACCCATTAAAATAGGCAAAATAAAATAAGGATCCATTACCGATAAATCATGTATCCAAAACGCCCAAGGAGCTGCTTTTAGCTCAATAGCATTAAGCAAAACGCGATAAATAGCAAAGAAAATAGGAATTTGTAAAAGTATAGGCAAACAACCACTCATAGGATTTGCACCATGTTTTTTATAAAGCTCCATCATGTGCATATTCATTTTTTGTGGATCGCCTTTATAACGCTCTCTAATATCTTTCATTTTAGGAGCAAGATCTTTAAGTTTATTCATAGAAATCATAGATTTATAAGTTAGTGGGAATAAAATAATACGCACAATTAAAGTCATCACAACGATAGCCCAACCCCAATTTCCTATATACTGATGTAAGAAATTCAAAAACTCAAACATAGGCTTAGCAATAAAAGTAAACCAACCATATTCAACAACTGCTTCAAGGCGTGGATCTATACTTCTTAAAATCACATGTTCTTTAGAACCTATATAACCCCCTGCTTTAAATTCATTATCACTATAAGCAAAAACTATAGGGTTTTTATTAGCATCCTTGCTGATTGCCACATTTAAAGGTTTATCAAAATTATAAAAGAAAGTTGCATAGTATCTATCAAAAGCCGAAGTCATTACGACATTATTAGCACTTTCATCCTTCTCTACATCTCCATCTTTATAAGTTTCGATGGTTTCTTTATTATCCATTACCAAAGCACCATGAACTGTATAACTATCTACGGCAATATTTGGACGATATCCTGGACTTATAAAATAATTTGCATTTTTGCTGAGTTTAACTTCTATCTCATAATTTCCTTTTGGATAAAAAGTAATATCTTTTTCGATTTTCAATCCGGAAAGATTTTGAGTGAGTTTTAAAACTTGACTTCCATTTTCATCAACAAAAAGATTGCTAGAGTTAGCAATATAAGGAAATTTAAAAGCCTCTGAGTTAATACTTGGATCACTAAAACGCATTTCTAAAGGATAAGGACTATTTTCCTTGCTGACAAGATTTATAAATTCCCCTTTCTCATTTTGGTATTTTTTATCTTTTAAATAAAAAGCAGAAATTCTACCAAAAGAGTCAATTTGTGCTTCAAAATGTTTGCTTTGAACCTTAGATATCACACTATCTTGCGAAACTAAAGCCGCACTTGGAGTATTTGTGGTGGTATTTTGTATATTAGGAGTGTTATTTATGCTTGTGTTTTGTTGATTTTGTTGTGTAATGTTTTGTTCTATTTTTAAAGGTTGCTTTGGAATGAAAAAATAATCATAAACAACAAAAAATAAAAAAGAAATCACAACAGCCAAAAGTATACGCTTTTGCTGAAAAATATTATTTGAATTATTCACTGATTTGTCCTTTTAAAGATGATTTTTATAAGATAAAAACTTTTATTTTTATAAGGTATGTATAAAAAACAAAGTTGTTTTTTTGCTAAAAATATAGGCTTAAAACATAAATTCATAGGATAAAAATTTTTAGAAACTCTAGGATAATCAAATCCCCCTTTAAAAAAAGGGTTACATCTTAAAATTCTAAAAAAAGTAGAAAAAAAAGCTAGAAAAAAATTCTTTTTTTGAAACTGCCAAAGTGCATACTCAGAACAATTAGGATAATACCTACAAGCAGCGGGTTTTAAAGGGCTTAAGAATTTCTGATAAAAACGGAGTATTTTTAGGCATATCATTTGAAACATTCTAGTTTTTTCAATCCCCATTTTAGATTTTTTTCTAACCTAGAAAAAGAAAGTTCAGTGATTTCATTTTTAGCTACAAAAATATATTTGCCATCTTGAAGATATCTTTCAAACTTAGCAAACAAAGCCCTTAAAATTCGTTTTGAACGATTTCTAACCACTGCTTTTCCAACTTTTTTACTAGCAACAACTGCTATTTTTTTTTCATAACTATTCAGATAAAAAATGATCACACCTTCGCAATGCCATTTTTTACCTACTTTATATACAGATGAAAATTCCTCGTTTGTGCTAAATTTATCAAAATTTTTCACACAGCAAGTCTTTTTCTACCTTTAGCGCGTCTTGCATTGATCACCTTGCGACCATTTTTAGTTTTCATACGAACACGGAAACCATGAGTGCGTTTTCTTGGAGTGCCATGCGGCTGATAAGTTCTTTTCATTTGATTTTTCCTTAAAAAATTATAAAATAAACTTGTATTTTATCTTAATCTTACTTATAAATTGCTTTTGATTAAGAGTAATTTTTAAATTCTTTTGATAAATTTTGAAATTATTTTTAAAAGGTTAAAAATGTCAGAATTTAAAATTATTGATTTAAGACAAGAAGATTTAGATATTTTACAAGAAATGATCATAGAATTTGCAAAATACGAAGATATGTTAGATTTTCTTCAATGCACGAAAGAAAAACTAGAACATTCTTTACTAAAAAATAAATTTGCTCGTGCTTTTTTGTTAAAAGAAAATGAAAAAACTATAGGCTATATGATTTATTTTTATACTTTTTCATCTTTTTGGGGTAGCGGTGGAATTTATCTTGAAGATATTTATATACGAGAAGATTTTCGTAAAAAAGGTTATGGAAAAGCTGTTTTTAAATTTTTAGGAGAAATTTGCAAAAAAGAAAATTTAAAAAGACTCGACTGGGTTTGCTTAAATGATAATATTTTAGGTATTAATTTTTATGAAAGTTTAAACGCTAAACATCTTAAACAATGGAGAAATTATCGTCTAAGTGGAGAAAATTTAGAAAAATTGTGTGATTTATGATAAGAAGTCTTTATTATTTAAAAGCTATGGGATTTAACTTTGTTGATACACATACAAACCACTTTGAACAAGTACAAAATTTTCAAGAATTAAAACAACTTGTTTCATCTTGCACCTTATGCCAATTTTCCAAAACAAGAAAATTTAGTCTTATGGAGCCTAAGATAAAAAATGCCAAATTGCTAATTCTTGATGTTTTTGGGCAAAAGAGTGAAAATGAAAGCGGAATTTTACTTAATTCAAAAAAAGGTAAAAAATTAAAACACTATATTTATCAAATTTTAGGGCTTTGCGATGAAGATTTTTATTTTTCTTATTTATTTAAATGTTTTTGTAATGGAAAATTTGATGATTTTTCGCTACAATCTTGCTTACCATTTTTCTGGAACGAACTAAAACTGATTCAACCTGCTTTTTTGCTTTGTCTAGGAGAATACACATTTAAAAGCTTGGGATTTAAAGATTATCACATTTTAAAAGGTGAAGTTTTTGCTTATAAAAATTTTTTCATAATGCCAAGTTATGATTTAGATTTTATAGAAAAAAATCCAAGTTATGAAAAAAATTTCATACAAGATTTAAAAAAAATTAAAGGATTTTTATGAAAAAAATATTTTTAATATTTTTCTTATCTTGCTTTTTGCTTAATGCAAAAGAGCAAAAATTAGTCGATGTAAAACCTGTTGAAAATTTTTATCCTAAATTAAGCGTTCAAGAATGCAACACAAATTGTCTTTTTGATCTTTTAGAATCAAGATTGTATCTCAGTTTTTTAAGTGAATTTGCAGACCAAAACGATCAATTTTTATCTAATGTTTATGCAAAATTATTAAATTCCATTACTGATTTTGAAAAAAATGTTCAAAAAATTACTTCTGTTAAACTTGCGATAATTATCCCAGAAAAAACCATAAAAAGCTACTCAAATACTATAATAAATTCAAGCATAGCCTATCTTTTAAGACAAAGAGCTGAAATCAAAGTAAAAGTTTTTTTAACTGGCACAGAAGATAGTGATAAAATTCGAGCCGCGCTTGATGCAGCACAAGCTCAAGGATATCAGTATGCCATAGCTGGATTTACTCTAAAAGGTGCCAATGAGTTGAAAAATTACTCAGGAAATATGAAAATTTTTATACCGACCATCCATAAAAACAACATACAATTTTCAAATCAAAATATTATTTTTGGAAGTATTGACTATGATGCTCAAATTGCCACACTTTTACGCAAATCAAATGCTAATATCGCAATATTTAGCGATGGCTCTGCCTTATCAAGCAATCTAAATTCAAGAATTCTTGCTCAAAATAATAATGCTAGAATATATACCATAGAAGGCGAGAAGCTTGATTTTAGCAGACTTTTAAGATCACAAGGCGGAGTTAATAATGCCTCAATATTTTTTAACACTCCATTAATCAAAACAGCTCTAGCAAGTTCTCAACTAAGAATTTATAACATTCATCCTTATGTGCTTTTATCCACTCAAATCAACTATAATCCAACATTTTTAAGTTTAACACAACAAGGAGATAGAGAAAATTTCATCATTGCTAATTCTATCAATAACCACGATGATAACTTAGTCTATCTTAATGAAATTTTTAATCAAAGTATAGATTATAACTGGATTGCTTATGCCACTAGTATAGGAGTTGATTACTTTTATACCGAATTCTTAAATAAAAAAAGTGAAAGTTTATTTGATGAGAAAATCAAAAATTCTCAAGTTGATTACAAAGTGCGTCTTATGCAAGGCAAACAAGCAAGCTTTGAAGAATTAAAATAATTCTTCAAAGAGCTTTTTTAACTGCATATCCATTCTAGCTGGTTTTTCGTTTTTAATAAAAGCTAAAGTTAATTCCATTTTAAAAAGCAAAATTTCATCTTTATAAATTTCTTGTGAAATTTCCACAGAAGCATTTTTAACTTCTAAAATTTTTGTTTTAATCTCTATTGTATCTCCAAGTTTTGCAGGTTTTAAGAAATTGCAATTTGCTTTTGCAAGCAAAAAATGTCCCTTAGACGCATCAAAAATATCTACTTTTTTATTGAAAAAAATTTCACTTCTTGCTCTCTCACAAAATTTTAAATAATTACTATGATACACCACTCCACCCGCATCAGTATCTTCATAATACACACGCATTTTCATCGCTTTACCTTAAAAAATATTTTACATTTAAAAAACATTAGATTATACAACGGAAATTCTTTGATATCGCTTTTTAGCTTATATTAAAAAATTCCGTCCAATATTAATTTAATAAAGCTTTTTAATAATATTAAATATATATTATAAAAAATAACTTTTTTATTATTAATATTATTTAAATATTTTATTTATAATTAATATACTTAAGAATATTATAATTACGCTTCCTTTTAATAATATTTACAGATATTGTTAAATAGTTAAAATATAATAATCAATATTTAAGGATATCTATGCCAGCCATTAAGCTTTTTAACTTCACGGGGAGGGGTATAGAGAAATTTTGTTTTAAACTTTCTATTGTTACCTTCTTAAGCATCAATGCTTTTAGTCACTCAAGCAAATACTACAGACAATCGAAATTTCAATATTCCAGAGTATTATTTTAATGATAACAAACTTTATGATAAAACCAATTCTACTTATAAAAACCCCAAGGTATAAATTATTATTCTAAGAGTTCTAAACATGATATTAACAATATTACTTTAATTTATAACAATACTAAAGTAAATATTATAAATATAAACGATTTAAATTTTAAACATTATTTACTTGCTTCTGATATGAGAGAAGATAAAGTTCTTTCTTTTAATAGTGTCAATACAGCTAATCATAGTAATAAAAACAGTTAGAGCACTTCCTTTTTTAACATAGCAAAAACCGATTATGCTAATGCAAGTTATAATAAACTTATATTAGAACAAGGAGAACTTAGTTCAGTTTTTTATCTTAAACCTAAAGATACTCATATAAAAATCTTAGCAGTTCTAAAAGCAATCAGCACATGAATTTCTTAATGAGGTATAGAAACAAGCAAAGTAGATGGAGTAGAATTTGAAAATTTGCTAAACTTAATGTCAATCTTAACAATGCTTATTTCTTTAATGATACCTTTACTCATCTTTTTAGCTTAAATTATCAACAAGTTATTAATGAATCTATTTATACTAGATAATAGTAAAACTATATCTTTAGTAGATCCTTATGGAGTAAGGGTTTATAATAATGAAGATAGAGATAATACTGTAGTGGCTAGCTTTGGACTTAGAATGGCTACTCCTTTGAAAGATTTTTATATCACTCCTTTTTATGATATAGGTTATTCTTGGTAAGAATGTTTCTAAACTATATAGAGCAAGTGAAACAAACTATATGGATGCTTATGGTTTACAACTGCTTTATAATAAAACAGGGAATTTTTATGTTAAGCTTTATTTAGCTAGAGCTTGAGAGAAATATAAATTAGATGATGATTATAGTTCTAAAGCTTATGTGAGTTTGGGAAGTATTTTGAGTTTTTAAAAATTTATTTTTGATCAAATATTTAATGCATATAATTTATATTGCCATAAAAGCTTTTAATGTTATAATTTAGCATTAAAAGCAAATGTCAAGGATAAAAATGCAAGAAAATTTACTCGAAAAACAATTTCTAAATCACCCTTTATACGCTAAAATTCAAGAACTTAAAGCTCTCAATCTTGCTTGTAATTTTTCTTTAGATGATAGCGTGAATTTATCTACAAATTCTCAAGCCAAAGATGAAATCTTAGCTATAACAAAAGAACTTAAACCATGGAGAAAAGGTCCTTTTAAAATAGACGATCTTTTCATCAATACAGAATGGCAAAGTTTTATTAAATTTAATATTTTAAAGCCTTTTATGAACGAAATTTCTCAAAAATGCGTTGCTGATATAGGCTGTAATAATGGTTATTATATGTTTAAAATGCTTGAATTTAATCCTGCAAAACTCATAGGTTTTGATCCTTCTATCAAATACCGTTTGCAATTTGAACTCATTAACGCTTTAGCTAAAACTCCTATAGAATACGAACTTTTAGGCGTAGAAGATCTTCCAAGCTATGGCTTGAAATTTGATGTGATTTTCTGTCTTGGGGTGATTTATCATAGAAGTGATCCTATAAAAATGCTAAAAGATTTAAAAGCAGGACTTAATAAAAATGGAGTTGTTTTTTTAGATACCATGTATATAGAAGATGAGAGAGAAATCGCTCTTGTGCCTAATAAAACTTATTCTAAAATTCCAAATATTTATTTTGTACCAAGCATTAGTGCATTAAAAAACTGGTGTGAAAGAGCAGGATTTAAAGAATTTGAAATTTTGGCTACAAAAAAAACCGATGAAAACGAACAAAGAAAAACAGAATGGATAGACTCTTTTTCGCTGGAAAATTTCTTAGATCCAAAGGATAAAAATCTTACCATTGAAGGCTATGAAGCACCCAAAAGAGTTTATGTGCGTATTGGGATATAAATTCTTTTTGCTTTTTGTCGATCTAGGCTTTAGATATTTTGAAGTAGATAAGTAGAATTTAAAGGTTAGATATGGCAAAAAAAGATAATTTTGAAGAATATGCACAACTTGAAGAATACGCATCTGCAGAAGATATATCTCGTGTTAGAGCAGAATTACTCACTTGTCCTGAATTAAACACTTCGCTTGCTGGAACCATTATAGAAATTGATAAAAACTATGCCAAATCAATTTTAATAACCACAAGCGAAATGGTAGCAGATGATCAAGGATTGATTTTTGATGCCTTTATTTTCGCTGCGGCAAACTATGTAGCACAAGCCTCTATCAATAAAGAATTTTCAGTGATTATTGGATCAAAATGTTTTTTTTATGCTCCGCTTAAATTAGGCGATGTTTTAGAACTTGAAGCTCATGCACTTTTTGACGAAACCTCCAAAAAAAGAGATGTAAAAGTGGTCGGGCATGTTAAAGAAATTAAAATGTTTGAAGGAACGATACAAGTTGTTAGCACTGATGAGCATATATTTAAACTCAAGCGTCCGCCACTTAATACTGTTAAACCTACAGAAAATCAAGAACAAGGTGCCAAAATCAACAATCCAGAAGCCGTAGCAGCTGCATTAATGACCTCTGTAGGTGGAAAATAATCAAGGAGTCATTTTAATATCCACCCAATTCTTTGGGCAATCCTTATGATAAGTTCCACTTCCATCATAATATTCTTTGCAATCATCATAAAAACGATTTGAAATTCCTCTTTCATTTACAAAACATCCAGAAATTCCTAAAACTAATAGTATCATTAAAATATATTTTTTCATGTTTTTCCTTAGAATTTATTGTGTTTTCTCCATTTATAAGGCTCTATAGGATTACCCTCTTTCCAAAGACCTAAATGATTTTTCTTAGCATTTTCTTGTTCTTTAATATAAGCGTTACTATAGTAAGTATCAGCCCAAGCATAGCCTTTGCTTACTAAAAATCGATTAATATCAACATTATTAAGCTTTACAATAGCAACAATTCTACCATAAGTATCTTTATTTTTATAAATAATTTCAACTTGTTTACCGCTTAAAATTCTACTTAAAGCTTCTTTTGATTGCTTTCCAAAACTTTGTTTAAGTTCTGGTGCATCTATACCAAAAAATCTTATTCTAGCGAGTTTGTTTTCATGATTAACTTCTATAGTATCTCCATCAATAATTCTAACTACTTTTCCTTCAAAACTAGAATTTTGGGCAATATAATTCTGGATAAAAACAACTACAAGAGTAAAAATTAATACAGAAAAAAGTTTTTTTGGATCACTTAGTAATTTTCTTAAATTAAATAATTTTTTATAATTTATTCTCATTTTTTAATCATTTTGCCTTTAAATTTTAAAAAATATGCCATAATTTTATCAAAACAAAGGAGATAAAATGCAAAATGTTATAGAAAATTTTAAACAATTATGTAAAATTCCTCATTGCAGTTATGAAACAGAACAAATGAAAGAATTTTTAAGCTCTTACGCCAAAGATAAAGGCTTTAAGGTGAGTGTAGATAAGGCAGGAAATATCCATGCCATAAAAGGCAAACCAAAAATTTGCTTACAAAGCCATTATGATATGGTCTGTATGGGCGATGCACCAAACTTAGAAGTTTATGAAGAAAATGGCTTTTTAAGAGCCAAAAATTCAAGTCTTGGCGCGGATAATGGTATAGGTATAGCCATCATGATGAGCGCTATGGCTGAATTTGAAAATTTAGAGTGTCTTTTTACAAACGATGAAGAAGTAGGACTCATGGGAGTGAATTCACTCGAGCACACTTTAGAATCTAAAATGCTTTTAAATTTAGATCATGAAAGCGATGATGAGATCATGATAGGCTGTGCAGGTGGAGTAGATATAGAAGCTAGCTTGCCTTTTAATACCCTTAGAAAAAAGGGTAAAATTTATGAGCTTTGCGCGCAAAATTTTAAAGGTGGACACTCAGGTATAAATATCGTACGCAACGAAAAAAGCTCCATCAAAGAAATGGCTAAATTCATACAAGAAAATAAAGGAGAAATCATTTCTTTTGAAGGGGGAGAAAGAATCAATTCTATACCTAAACACGCCAAAGCTTTAGTGCATTTTAAAAATGAAGTAAAGAGCAATAACTGGATAAAATGCGATTTTAAAGAAGAAGGCGAATTTGAAATTTGCGATCAAAGTAACAAACTTTTAAGCCTTATAAATTCTTTTACTCATGGAGTTAGAGCTTATGATGAAAATCTAGGTATAGTTCAAACAAGCATTAACCTAGCTACTTTAAGAATGCAAGATAAACAAATCAAATTCGCACTTTTTGCAAGATCTAATATACTTGATGGACTTAAGCAAGTAGAATTTGAAACTTTAGAATTTTTCAAGGCTTTTGATTTTAAAGTAAGAAGTTTTAATTTCTATCCACCTTGGGAAGGCAAACCAAACGCACTTAGCGACATGGTTTTTAAAGCGCTTAAAAAAGTATCGCCTAATGCCAAAGTTTCAGCTATCCATGCAGGGCTTGAGTGTGGCATTATAGAGAAAAAACAAGAGCTTTTATGTGCTTCTATAGGTCCAAATATCCATAATCCTCATTCAACTGATGAGCATTGCGAAATCGCTTCAGTTGAAAAAATATCTAAGGTTGTTTTTGAAGTTTTAAAAGACAATGCTTAATTCTTTAATCTTGCTTCTTGCAAAAACGCGTTTTAACAAAAACACGCAAAATAAGGAGCAAGATCCGACTATAGCAAGATAAATACCTAAATACTCTTTATAAAAAGCATTAACTACAAAAGGGGTTAAAAAACCTAAAATCGCATAAGAAATATTATAAGCAAAACTAAGCCCACTAAATTTAAGTTCGCTTTTAAAAATTTGTGTCATAAAAACAGGTGCGAAAGTGATAATACCTTGTGTAAAACAAGCCAGTAAAAAATAAAATAAAAATTTCTCATCATAAAAACTAAAAAGCATACCAAAGATAATAAAAGCTATACTAAAAATAGAACAAATCCTATAGCTTCCCCATTTGCTTGCTAAAAAACCTTGAAATAAAGCTCCAAAAATCACCGCCAAAATAGCAAAATTTTGTACCCATAAAGCAGAAGTTTTACTCATAGCTAAAAGACTTTCAAAATACTTAGGCAAAATCATCAAAGTTGCCACACCGCTTGTTAAAACCATGGTCATTAAAAAACAAACAAGCATGCTCATTTTATGAGTTTTTAAAGCTTCAAACAATGGAAAACTTAAAATTTTCTTTTCATTTTGAACTTTTACAAATTCTGGAGTTTCGCTGAGTTTATTTCTTAAAAACAAAGCTAAAATTCCAAAAAATCCTCCTATGATAAAAGGAATTCTCCAAGCATAGCTTTGAACTTCTTCTGGGGTAAAATAAGATCTTATGCCTAAAGTGGCAATATTTCCTAGCAATAAACCTATGGTTAAAGTCGCTGAAATAAAACCAAGAGCTAAAGGAATTTGACGCCCTTTGACAAATTCGCTCACATAAATCCAAGCTCCGCTCACCTCAGTTCCAACGGCTAGACCTTGCAAAATACGAATAGTAAATAAAATCAAAGTAGCAAATATACCTATACTTTCATAACTTGGCAAAAAAGCTAAAGCAAAACTAGGCAAAACCATCAAAAGCATAGAAATATAAAAAATATTCTTTCTTCCATATCTATCAGCAAAATGTGCCATCACAATAGAACCAAAAGGACGCGCTAAATAAGCAGCACCAAAGGCTATATAAGCATTTATCTGCATCCAAAAAGCATCATTTTGCGGAAAGAATACCTTAGCAAAAATATCCAAAAAAAAGGCAAAAAGCACAAAATCATAAAATTCCAAAATTCCACCCAAAGAAGCATAAATAATATTTTTGTATTTTTTTTGCATATTTTATCCTAAATCAATATAAAGGGCAAAAAGCCCTTTGTTAAATTTTTCCACCTTCAATCACTACATCATCAGCCTTAACATCATCTCCAAAATGAGCTTTTAAAGTTTCATCATAAGCCTTGTGAAAAAACTGCTCTTGGCCTAGTTTAATGATCAAATTATCGATAAATTCTTTAAGTTCTTTATTGCCTTTTTTAACTGCTGGTGCGATAACATCTTTATTGCCTAACTCTTTGATAGCCATTTTAAAATCAGGATGATCTTTCACCCAAGCAAAAAGCAGGGTATTATCATGACTTAAAGCATCGCCTCTTTTATCCATCAAAGCGGCAAAAGTTTCGGTATTTTGATCGTATTTTAAAGTTTTAATATCAGGATAATTTTGCGTAAAATACGCATCTGCTGTTGTGCCTTTGTTTAAAAGCAAGGTTTTATCTTTTAAATCTTCTACGCTAGTTATATTACTATCCTTTGGTACAGCTACGCCTAAAGCTACCTTCATATAAGGCAAGCAAAAATCAACCTGCTCGGCTCTTTGCGGAGTTTGAGTAAAATTAGCCAAAATAATATCTACTTTATTTGATTTTAAAAACTCAACCCTATTTGCAGCTTCAACAAGAACAAATTGCACCTTATTTTCATCGCCAAAAAGTTCTTTTGCTATGCGTTTAGCTAAAGCTATATCATAGCCTTGATTGTTTCCTTTTTCATCCACATAACCAAAAGGTGGTTTATCACCAAATACCCCAATCCTAATAACTCCATTTTGCTTGATCTTATCAAGAGAATTTAAAGTTTTAGAGTCAGAATTTCCTCCACAAGCAGCCAATACTACTACAACAAAGGCCGTTAAAACACTTAGAAGTATTTTTTTCATACATTTCCTTTCTTTAAAATAAGCTTAAAGCTATTGCAAAATATATAATAATTGCAAAGTTAATTATACTTAAAATTATAAATAATGCATTTGAAACAAACTAAAAAGATTTTCCTATGTGTAAAAATGTAATTAATCTCACACTCTCTTTTAGCATTGTTTAAATTTTAAGTAAAAAAAGATATAATCTTTTTTTTAAAATTTTTAAGGAGAAAACTATGAAAAAAGGTATTTTTCTCTCTATTGGAATAGCTGTTTTGTTTTCAGCTTGCGGAAATTCCATAGATGAAAAAACAGTTAAAAAATATGAAAATCAGCTAAATCAAACAGTTAAACAAGAAATTGTAAACCTTTCTCAGGATTCTGGAATAAAGATTGAATTTTCTGATTTTAAATGCAATGCAGATGGTGATTTTATAGCGTGTTTAAGTTCAAATTTCAAAACTCTTGCAAAAGATAACAACGATGAGTATCAAGAACTATTTCAAGCAAAAAATATCAAAATTCGCTCAAATGAAATTTACAAAGGCGAAGCAAATACATCAATTAACATTAAAGAATATTACAACGATCTTTTTAAAAACCAAAAAAGCATACAATCAAATTTGGTTTTTGAAGATTTTAAACTTGGAGAAAAAGTTGTTAGTGACATCAATGCAAGCTTATTTCAACAAGATCCAAAAATCAGCTCTTTTATCAATAAATTAAGCTCGGATTCTTATACTTTATCATTTGATAACTCCATAAACAAACAAGAAAACAATTATCTAGATAATCTTAATATAAAATTTTATAACGCAAAATTAAATTTCAATACAAATCTAAATATAAATCTAAAAGAAGATTTGCTTAATTACCTTGATTCTAAGGGTATAAAATTTAACACTCAAACTTTAGCTATGGATGAACAAGCTATCAATGAACTTCTTAATATGGCAAACTACAAACAAGCTTCAGATTTTAGCAATACAATCCAAAAATACATCATCTTAAATAATTTTAAAATTGATTCAACTCTTAAAACCGAAGGCGTATTTAGTAGCTATATAGCAACTGCTAAGGAAAATCTACAAACCTTAAAAGCTCAAAGTCAAAATGAAGAACAAGCATTAATCTTTGATAAAGCTTTAGCTATTTTAAACAATATCACTCAAAATGATGATTATAAACTCAACCTTGATTTAAAATTTAAAAACATCCCTGTTAGTGACTATAGCACACAGGGAATCGACAGCATAGAAAAACTAAGCATCAACAATCAAGACGCCACAGAAGCGTTAAAAATTATACTTCCATTTATCATGTTTTCTATGTTAATGGGCGGAGCGTCGTTTTAATCTTTAAGAGGAAATATTCCTCTTAAAGCCAATTATTCTTTATCAAAATATTCAAATTTTGCCTTATCTTTATCTCTTAAAACTTTAATATAACCAGCATTTCCAGAAATATCGACGCCATTAATGTAAAACACATTAGACTCTTCTAAAGAATTATGAATATCATACCCCATTTCCTTGGCTAATAATTTAGCAAGCTCATAATGAGTTGGCAATTTACTTTGTTTTAGATAAGTTATAAAATCATCATTTTTAACATTAAAAGTGGTAGCAAAAATAGGAATATTAGCCACATTTGCACTTAAAAAAGAATGTCCATATTCAGCATGTCCATCTCTTCCTAATTCTCCCATAGCTTCTGCGTGATCAGGTATAAAAATTACATAGGTTGGAATGCCACTTTTTTGACTTAATTCTTTAAAAACTTCAAATACACTAGAAATAAAATAATCGTTAAAAATCATAGCATTATCATAAGTATTTTCACGAGTCATTGGTTTAAAAACATCTGCTTTTTGATACGCTCTATAGCCTCTTTGATAAGGAGAGTGTGCATTTCTTTGATGCAGTATAACAAAATTTTTCCCATTTAAAAATTTATATTGATTTTCTTTTAATTTTTCTAAAACCAACAAATCACCCAACTGTTTGTGTTCAAAATAATAATTTTCTCTTGTAAAAAATTCATCTAAATTTTCAGAACTTATATCACTAAGTTCACTAATGGTTTGTGAACTATAATAAAAAGTTTTAAATCCTGCTTTCTTGGCTAAATATACAAGATGTGTTTTCTCATTTAAAATATGCTTAATATTGTCTGGTTTATAAGCAATATTTAATAAGCTTGGTACAGCCACGCGAGTCAAAACAGCACTTGAAATTGCTCTTTTTGCCACAAAATTTTTATCATTTTTTGCCCATTCACTAAGCAAAGGATTTGTATTTCTTTCATAGCCTAAAAGTCCTATACGATTTGCATTAGTGCTTTCACCTAAAATTAAAACAACATTACGATCTGCTACGTTTTTATAATCATAAGTGTATTCAGGATAATCTGGTATAGGCGCTTGAGGCATGCGTAAATATAAGAAAAAATAACCGCTAAAAGTTCTTAAAGTGTTATATAAAGAAATACTATCATTTTTGGGAGAAAAATTAACAAGCCTATCGGTTTTATAAACTGCCTTATAAGGCAAGATACTTAAAGCAAAAATCGCCAAAACTGTGGCAATAAAATTAGTTCTTCTTGAAATTTTAAAATAAAAAATACTTAAAATAACATAAGTAAGAACTATTATAACTATATGAATTAAGCCTTTAAATAATACCCCCCCCCCGCTAAAGCCGTTTTAGCCACTTCTCCAAATTCAATAAACATTAAATGCAAAGAAAAGATATTTAAGGGTTTATTAAAATAATATAAATGCGAAAATTGGATACACTCCATCAGGGCAAAAAGTCCAAAGACGCAAACTATAAAAATCCTAGGACGTACCAAAGGAAAAATTAAAGCTGCCGCACCTAAAGCTAAAACACTATTCAACTCAAAACGAAATATATAGTCATTATAGAGTGAAAATAAAAATCCAGGTAAAATAAAAGCTATAAAAGTTATAGCTGCTAAAAAAAGATAACTTCTAAAAAAGATTTTCATATATTCCTTTCATTAAAAAGTTCAAAAATTTAGATTATAACTAAATAATAATAAATTTTAATTAAGCCAAAATTTACAAGCTTTTAGCTACCTTTATTAAAAAATAAATATTTAAGGAAAAATCTTGAAAATACTTTTCTCCCCTAGTGAAAGCAAAAATGCAAATTGCGTAAAAAATCCCATCAATGAAAACTCATTTATATTTAAAGAATTATTTCCATATAGAATGGAAGCTTTAAAGCATTATGAAGAATTTATCAAAAACGCAAGTTTACAGAATTTACAAGAACTTTTTGGCATTAAAAATGAAAATGAAATTGATAAATTTAAACACAACTTAAAACAAGCTCCCACTCAAGAAGCTATATTGCTTTATACTGGGGTAAGTTATGAATATCTTAATTTTAAAGCTTTAGATAAAAAAAGCCAAGCTTATATTTTAGAAAACACACTTATATTTTCTAATCTTTTTGGTGTTGTAAGAGCTAATGATACTCTACCCTTTTATAAATTCAAGCAAGGGGCTAAAATAGGAAATTTTGCCATAGAGAAATTTTATAAAGAACATTTTAGTAAAGCCTTAGATGAATACTTGGAAAATGAAGAAATACTTGATCTTAGAGCAGGATTTTATGATAAATTCTATACCCCAAAAAAGAAATTTTATACCTATAAATTTGTAAAAAATGGTAAAGTCATCAGTCATTTTGCTAAAGCTTACAGGGGAATTTTACTCTCCATAAGTGCAAAAAACCAAGTAAAAAATAATAAAGAGCTTTTAGCAAAACTTCCCTCAAACCTAAAACTCAAAGAAATTCAAATCAAAGGTTTAAAGGAAGAAATTGTGCTTGAAATTCTAGATTAGTTTTTATTTTAAGTATTTTAAAGCTAGCTTCGCATAATAACTTGCAGCCCTAGCTAAAAGCTTATCATTAAAAACATAACTAGAATTATGTAAATAAATGTCGTTTTCATTTTCTAAAAAAGCATAGGCACATTTTTTCATTTCGCAAAAAAATCCAAAATCCTCACTTGCCATTAAAGGACGATGATTAAATTCACAATTTTTTTCGCCAAATAATTCTTTTGCAACCTCACTAGCAAAATCCACAGCTTCATCGTTGTTCATAGTCACTGGCGCAACAACATTTTTATTGATTTTAATTTCTATATCATTAGCCTGTGTAATACCTTTACAAATTTTATAAATTTTTTCTTCAGTTAGCTTTCTAGTTTCATTATCTAATGCTCTAACACTCATTTTAATCGTTGCATTATCTGGAATGATATTAAAAGCATGTCCTGCATTAAAAGCTCCTATACTTACAACTGCTGAATTTTGGGGATCAACATTGCGAGATACTATGCTTTGTAAAGCCACAACAAGCAAAGAAGCAGCATAAATAGGATCTTTTGCCTTTTCTGGAGCACTTCCATGACCACCTCTTCCAATAACTTCAATGCTATAATTATCCGAAGAAGCCATCATCGCACCTTTTTTAAGATAAAATTTCTTATCGCTACCAAAAGGCATATTGTGCCATCCAAAAACATAATCACTATCAAATTTTTCAAACAATCCATTTTCTATCATTGCCTTAGCACCACCCAAACCCTCTTCAGCAGGTTGAAAATAAAGATTTAGAGTGCCATTAAAATTCTGACTTGCTAAATACTTTGCAGCAAGCAATAAAGAAGTAGTATGTCCATCATGACCGCAAGCATGCATTACATTTTCTTTTTTGCTTTTATAAGGCAAATTTGTGCATTCTTGTAAAGGCAAAGCATCCATATCTGCACGAAGTCCTATTTTTTTATCGCTATTTCCCTTTTTTAAAACCCCCACAACACCTGTTTTTCCTATTTCCTCATAAACCTCATAACCAAATTCTTTTAATTTTTGTGCCACTAATTTTGCAGTACATAATTCATCAAAACCAAGCTCAGGATTTTCATGAATTTGATGACGAATTTTTTCAAATTCGCCTTGTAAGTCTAGTATTTCTGGAATTAAATTCATTCTATTTTTCTCCTTGTATAAAATTTTCTCTTCTAGGTAAAACAAATTGTGCTAAGATCGCTGAAATAAAAATCAAAGCAAAAATATAAACAAAACCCAAAGTAAAACTATGGGTTTTATCAACACTCCAAGATACTACCCATAGGTTAAATGATAGTATAACAAAGGTAATACTCCAAAAAGCACTCATAATATAAGCAGTTTGATTTGGATTAGAATTTTTTAATTCTGAAGGTAGATTAAAGAAAAATGGAAACCACATAGAATAAAAAATGCCTGATAACACAGCAAAAATCTGTATCAATACTAAATTTTGTAAAAACAACATACAAAATCCGCATATAAAAATACACGCCCCTCCAGACAATAGCATTATTTTAAAAGAAATATTTTTTCTTTTAAAAAATAATCCAAGATAAGGACCAAAAATAATAGCAAAATTAGCCAAGGCTGGAATTTCTTTTTTAGCAAAATCAGCTAATTCTTTACTAAAACCCGCATATTGCGCATAAAAAGTTGGTAAAAAAGTAAAAAGAGAATTTAAAAATAAAATAGGCCCTATGTAAAAAATAATCATACCCCAAGTAACACGAGATTTTAGAGCATAAATAAGATCTTTTGCATTATTCTTTTTTTCTTCTTTTTTATTCTCATCTTTACCTACAAAAAGCCACAAAATCAATAAAATCAAATTAATCCAAGCATAAAATGATAAAGAATCTCTCCAATTTCCAAAATAATTTGAGATACTTTCAGCTAAAACAAGTCCTAGGGTAATGCCTACCAAATTTGAAGTCATATTAAAACTAATTACAAAATGTAAAGCTTTTTTTTCAAACCATTGTTGTGCAATAGGCACTAAACAAACTAAAGCACAAGCTGAACCAAGCCCTGTTAAAAATCTTATAATCAAAATACCACTATAACTATCTACAAAACTTAAAAAGATACCCGAACTCATTAAAATACAGCCTAAAAAATATCCCTTTTTTAATCCGAATTTATAAACCAAAAAAGCAGTAAATGAAGCACCAAAAATTTTCGCAACTACTATCATACTAGTGATTAAAGTAGCTTGCTGAGTATTTAGAGCAAGATCATTTGAAATCAAGGGCATTAAAGACCCTGTTGCTGCCCAAGAGATACTAAAAACAGCATAAACACTAAAAATAATAAATTCAACCCCAATGCGTCTAAAATGAAATAAAAGTGATTTTTCCATATTAAAATCCTTTTTGGATATTTATTAAAATATAACATAAAAAAATGAGATATTTATTATCTTTGATTATTTTTTAATTTAATTATTTTTTTATATATTTTTTTGTTACTTTTTGAAAATTTATATATAAGTTTAAAGATAAAAAAACTAAAATACAAAATAAAAACCCATAAAAGTTTTTTGAAGTATTTAAATGATATATTTCAAAATCTAGTTTTAAAAAGGAAAAATATGGAATTTTTAGCATTTATTTTTTTGATTATTATATTTTTATTTGTAGTCTTTATCATCGTTACTCGCTATGAAAAAAAGATAAAATTACTCAACCAAAACATACAAAATATGAAAGAAGATATAGCCGATCTTAAAGAAACAACTCAAAAAAATCGCTCTTTAATTGAAAAAAATCGCTCTAATATAGAAAATATAATAAAATAAAACTAAGAAAGATTTGCGATAAGTTTATAGTGCTTTTTCTGATTTATCATTAAAGTAAAAATTTTTTCACTTGAATTTTCGCTTTTATTTTTATAAATCATGCTTTTTAAAAACGGAAAAAGCATCGTACTAGAAGTTTTACCTTGTAAAATAATATGCATAGAACCTTTTAAAATTCCATACTTATAGCTCATACCGCTTGGAAATATATCAAGATTAAAACTTAAACTATCTTCATTACTATCATAATTTAAAATTTCAATTTTAACAAAGCTAATTTCTTGATCTTCTTGAGATAAATTTTTAAAAATTTCAAGTTTTTCATGTTTTTTGATAGCAACAACTTCTTGCTTGCTTTCTTTAAAATCAGAAAGAAAATTTTCATTTTTAAAAATTCTTGAAAAAAATTTTAAATTTTTAAATTGCATACTTATTTGTTTTGTGTTTTCATGTATTATTTTTTCAGATTTTAAGATATCATGTTTTATATTATCTTCTTGGTTTTGATTATCTTTGTTTGATTTCATGTCAAAATCTTCAACGATAATCATATCTTCACTATTACAAATATTAAAATGTTT
Source organism: Campylobacter sp. BCW_6467 (assembly GCF_001762855.1). NCBI lineage: Bacteria > Pseudomonadati > Campylobacterota > Epsilonproteobacteria > Campylobacterales > Campylobacteraceae > Campylobacter > Campylobacter sp. BCW_6467. The sequence continues at coordinate 48,734 of NZ_MJXP01000052.1, forward strand.
TACAATTTCTTCAAAAGTAAAACTGTCATCACTAAATTCCAAAAGCTCTATATTTGAAGTGATAAAATCAACACCATCTCGTTCTTCAATCTTATCTTTAATCACAAAAGCATCAACACAAAAGCACGATCTTTGAATTTCATATTCAGAACTTTTGCCTTTAAATACTATCTTCATCATCACAAAGCTTTTGCTATAAGCTCTAAAGGACTAGCAAAAACAACCTTACTTGAATTTTGTTCTAATGCATTTGAAATTTGCATTCTACAAGCTGAACACTCGGCACTTACCACACTAGCCTTACTTTCATCGATCATTTGTGCTTTTTTAAGCCCTACACTTAAGGCTTTATCATAATAATCCGTTTGCATACTCACCCCGCCAAAACCGCAACAAGTATTAGAATTACTCATTTCCACAAAATGATAATTTGTTTTTAAAAGTTCTCTTGGCTCTTTAAAAACCCCTTGCATTTTTCTTGCATGGCAAGGATCGTGATAAGTAATGCTATAATTAAATTTATTTTTTGTTTTTAAAATTTCTTCCAAAGAAGTAAATTTATAAAAATACTCGCTAGCCATATATATCTTAGATGACACACATTTTGCGCGTTTTGCCCAGTCTAAATCATTTTGCATTATAAAAAAATGTTCATAATCTATCTTTAACATAGCCGAACAAGTGGCCTCAGGAACTATAATAGCATCTAATTTTTCTAATTTTTTTTCAAAATACTCAATATTTTTTTTAGCCAAAACTTCAACACTTTTAAAATCACCCGTAAAAAATTGCGGCGCTCCACAACACACTTGTTCTTTCATCAAATCCACATTGATTTTTAATTCCCTAGTGATTTTAAGCACTGCATTAGCCGTATCTATGTAAAAATAATTCGCCAAACAACCTACAAAAAAACCTATTGTTTTTTCTCCATCATTATTGATAAATTTTGGATTAGAATTTAAGAAACTTTTTTTATTAAAACTTGTAAGCAATCTTCCCTTTTTAACAAAAGGCATGGAAAATCTTGCCTTCATACCTGTATTTTCATTCTCATTTTGAATTTTAAACGCACAACTTTGAAACACATAACCAAGCTTAGCTACCAAATCTAAAATTTTGCGTCTTCTTAAAAAGAAAAAAATAAGTTTTTTATACCAAGCTATACCAAATTTTTTAGCTATGTCATAACGAACTTCTTCTATGGCATTATCTACTCTTAATTTACTTGGACACACTTCAACACAATTGGTACATAAAAAACAAGATTCAAAAACTTTCTTAGCTTCTTTATCAAGCTCTAGAATTCCCTCTTTATAAGCAGATAAAAGATCTAAAAATCCTCTTGGACTGGTAATTTCATCGCGATTTTCTTCATGTATAGTACAAACAGGTATACATTTGCCACATTTAACACAAGCATCACTTATTTGACTAAATTTCATCTTACACCGTTTTTGAGAATACTTTTTTATCTTCACTAATGTTTTTCATATAAGCATCAAAACACATAGCAATATTTCTTATAAGCAAAACACCTGTTTCATTGACTTTGATAAAATTTTCATCAAAATTAATAAAATCTTTGTATTCTTCTAAAGCTTTTAAATCCTCTTTAAAATACTCCTGAAAATCAATGCAAAATTCTTTTTCTATTGACTTGATATCAAGCTTAAAATTTGCCATTAACTCCATAATCACTGCTTTTCTAAGCTCATCATCATCGCTTAAAGCTACGCCCCTTTCAAAAGGCAAAACTCCTCTATCTAATGCAGCCTCATAACTTGACATATCTTTAAAATTTTGCGCATAATGTCTTTGTCCTTCGCCTATACTTGTAAGCCCAACACCGACTAAATCAGCACCACCTTTAGTAGTATAACCTTGGAAATTTCTATGTAAAGTTCCATTTTCTAAAGCTTTAAAAAGCTCATCATTTTCTTTTGCAAAATGATCCATACCTATCATTTTATACCCGTTTTTACTCAAAAAATTCTCACAAAATTCTAAAATTTCAAGTTTAACATCAGGACTTGGCAAGGTATTTTCATCAAATTTTCTCATATTTTTCTTAAGCCAAGGCACATGAGCGTAATTAAAAATCGCTAAACGATCAGGATTTAAAAGCATAACTTTTTCTAAAGTTTGTGTAAAGCTTTGTAAATTTTGATAAGGCAAACCATAAATTAAATCCATATTTACAGACTTTATACCTTTACTTCTTACAAGATTTAAAGCATTTTGTGTTAATTCAAAAGGCTGGATGCGATGAATTTCTTTTTGAACTTTTTCATCAAAATCCTGCACTCCAAAGCTGATACGATTAAAGCCATTTTGTGTTAAAACTGTGGCTTGTTCGTCATTTAAAAAACGCGGATCGATCTCACAGCTAATCTCTGCATCTTTAGAAAAATTTCTAAAAATAGATCTGATTTTTAAAATCAAATTTTGAAGTTGTTTAGCACTAAAAAAAGTTGGAGTTCCGCCCCCAAAGTGCATTTGCACCACTTCTCTTTTAGTATCTAAAATAGTACTTAAAATATCAAGCTCTTTAAAAATATAAGTTAAATACCTTTCTTTACTCTCTTCTTTTGCAGTATAAATAACATTGCAACCACAAAAATAACAGGCACTCCTACAAAATGGTAAATGAAAATAAAGCGATAAAGATCTATCTTGCTTTTTTAAAATTTCTATATATTCTTCGTATTTGAAATTTGCATTAAACTCTACTGCTGTAGGATAAGAAGTGTAGCGTGGTCCTGCTTTAGAGTATTTTACAAAAGCTTTATAATCTCTCATTATGATTTACCCTTTCTATCATCGCTTGCATATCTACAAATAAATTTGGATGCTCTTGTTTGATTTTAGAAATTAATTTTTCAAGATCAATACTAACTTCCATAGTACCATTTTGCGCCTTTTGCTTGATCTCATCCATGGCAACCGTCCAAACATCGTTAAAATCTACAGGAATTTGTTGATAAATCGCCTTTTCTAAACGCAATTCAAAATTCTCTTTTTGACTTTGTTTTAAACTTTCAAGTATATTCTTAAGACTTTGTAAAGAAAGCAAAGTGTGAATTTCATCGTTTTCATCAATCACAAACCAAGGCTCAGGAGAATCAAAACTTCCATTTTCAAGAACTAAACATTTTTCGTTTTCATTCTCGCTTTGCTTCATTTTAAAAATCGTTCTATCTTTTTTCTTTATTCCTAGATTTTGACTAAATTCATCAATGCGTTTTAAGCAAATGCTATACTTTTCTAGCTCTTTCATTCTCTTCCTCTCTGATTATCCAAAAAGCAAAGCAAGGCTTTTACCACATAAAGGCGATTTCTTGCTTCTTCAAAAATCACATCTGCATGTTTTTCAAAAATTTCTTCACTCACTTCATAACCCCTATAAGCAGGCAAACAATGAAGCAATATCGCGTCTTTATTGGCAACGCTCATAGCCTTCTCATCGATTATAAATCCTTCAAATTCTTTAATCTTGCGTTCTTTTTCATTCTCTTCACCCATAGAAACCCAAGTATCGGTGATGACTACATCTTTATCCTTTAAGGCTTCAAATTTATCATGACTTAAGGAAATTTTGGCTCCTGAAATCAAAGCCTGTTTCATAGCAAATTCCCAAATTTCAGGGCTAATTTTATAGTTTTTTGGTATAGCTATACTAAATTCAAAGCCCAAAATCGCAGCCGCAATAAGCCAAGAATTGCACATATTGTTACTATCTCCGATAAAAGCAACTTTTGCTATACCATTTTGCATCTTATTCCATTCTTTGATAGTAAGCAAATCTCCTAAAACCTGAGTAGGGTGATAAAGCTCGCTTAAAGCATTGATCACAGGGGCTTTAGAATATCTTGCAAATTCGAGTAAAGTTTCATGTTTATTGACTCTCATCATCACAAAATCAACCATCGCCCCTATCACCCTAGCTGTATCCTTTACAGGCTCGCCACGACTAAGTTGTAAATCATTGCTGCTTAAAAACAAAGCCTTTCCGCCAAGCTCTGTTATGGCTAATTCAAAAGCCATTCTTGTTCTTGTAGAATTTTTCTCAAAAATCATTGCTAAAGTTTTATCTTGTAAAAGTTTTTTAGGCTCTTTTTTAAGCTCGTTAGCATGATTTACAAGGCTTAAAATTTCCTCCTTAGAAAAATCTCTTAAAGTTAAAAAATGTTTCATTTTTCTCCTTTTAACATTTTAGCTAATTCTTTGGCATGATAAGTGATGATAAGCTTTGCCCCTGCTCTTTTAAAAGCTATCATAGTTTCATATAAGATTTTTTCATAATCAATCACTCCCGCATTTTTAGCTGCCTTTAGCATAGCATATTCTCCGCTTACATTATAAACACACAAAGGCAAGTTAGAATGAAGAGATATTTCCTTAACCACATCAAGATAAGCAAGAGCAGGTTTTACCATCAAAATATCAGCTCCTTGCGTTTCATCTTCCAAACTTTCTTCTAAAGCTTCTTTACCATTAGCAAAATCCATTTGATAGCTTTTTCTATCTCCATAACTTGGAGCTGACTCTGCTACATCTCGAAATGGCCCATAATAACTTGATGCAAATTTAGTAGAATACGCCATTATAGGCAAATTTTCAAAACCTTCCTTATCTAAAGCTTCACGCAAAGTAGTGATAATACCATCCATCATCCCACTAGGTGCTATCATATCTACCCCTGCTCTTGCGTGAACTAAGGCTTGTTTGGCTGAAATTTCTAAAGTGGCATCATTATCTACGCTTTTTGTTTTTGGATCGATAAACCCACAATGCCCGTGATCTGTGTATTCACAAAAACAAAGATCGCTAATTACAAAAAGATCTGGAAATTTTTTTTTAATCTCTCTTATACTTCTTGCAACAAGCCCTTCATCATCTAAAGCATCGCTTCCACAACTGTCTTTTTTCTCATTTTCTAAAACGCCAAAAAGTATAATGGCTTTAATGCCTAAGTTGACTACATTTTGACACTCTTTTAAAATTTCATCTAAACTCATTTGAAACACATCGGGCATAGAAGAAATTTCTTTTTTTATCCTTGTTCCATTAACCACAAAAAGCGGATAAATCAAATCATTTACACTTAAAGAATTTTCCCTTACCATAGATCTTAAGTTTTCATTAAACCTTAATCTTCTAAATCTTTTAAACATTTTTTTGTCCTTTTTTTGCTAAAATCTTAACATAAATTTGATTATAGAGAGTAGTAAATGAAAATAAAAATTTCAGAAATTGCGAATTTACCTAGCAAATGGGGAAATTTCCAAATACAAAGTTTCAAAGAAAATGATAAAGAACATTTATGTATATTTAAAAATACTCCAAAAGACACACTCAATCTAAGAATTCATTCAGAGTGCTTAACAGGAGATGCTTTAGGAAGTTTAAAGTGTGATTGTGGGGAACAGCTTGAATTTTCACTCAAATATATAGAAAAAAATGGCGGAATGGTGATTTATCTTAGACAAGAGGGAAGAGGCATAGGGCTTTTTAATAAGGTTAATGCTTATGCTTTACAAGATAAAGGTTTTGATACGATTAAAGCAAATCATCAGCTTGGCTTTAAAGCCGATGAGAGAACTTATGAAATTGTAGAATTTATACTCAAACACTATGAAATTTCTAAGGTTAATTTACTCACAAATAACCCTGAAAAGCTAGATTCTATCAAAGAAAAAATCATCACACGCATACCGATTTTAATAGAACCTAATCGTTTTAATGTAGAGTATTTAAACATAAAACAAACTCAAATGGGACATCTTAAATAAATGATTTTTAAAGATTATGATTTTTTGCAAAACTACGATTTAAAAAACTTTGAAGAAAAGGTAAAAATTTATAAAGAATTATTATCTAAATTTAACCGCATTCACAATCTTACTCATTTAAAAAATATAGATGAAAATATCTTTGATAGTATTAAAATTTTAGATTTTTATGATTTTTCTAAAGCAAAAAATATTGCCGATATAGGAAGTGGCGCAGGATTTCCAGCTGTATTTTTAGCTTTTTTACTGCAAAGCAATTTTCATCTTTTCGAACCCAATCCCAAAAAAGCTGCCTTTTTGCGGACACTAAAAATAGAATGCGAACTTTCAAATTTACATATTTACAAAGAAAAAGTTCAAGAGTGTAAAAATACCTTTAAAGCCGATATCATCACTTCAAGATCCTTAATGGATGTCAAGCCTTTGCTTGAAATTTGCAAAAATCTAAAAGATGAAAATACAATTTTTATTTTATGGAAAGGCAGTGAAATTTATCAAGAACTTGAAAATATAAAAAATTATGAAATTTTTGAAAATAATTTAAGAAAATATTGTATTTTAAAGTAGCCCTAAGGCTACTTTTTATTCTGCTAAATCAGCATTAAAACTGATATCAACCAAAGGCCAAGAGATTCCACCATGTCCTGGAGCAGCATCACTTAATGCTTTTAATGCTTTAGAACCATTTTTAAAAGTATGCAAATCAAGCTGCCCTTTAGCTTCAAATTTATTATCTTTGATAGTATAAGTTAAAGGTACAATAGTACTTTTTTTATCCATGGTAATTTTTGCTGAAATAACGCCTTTGTTTTCACCTACAATCACATCTTGGAAAACAACTTTAATATCTGCATTTCCCAATAAAGCAGGAAAAAACACTTTTGTGATATTATTGGTTATAACATCATTGCCTTCACCCATAAAAGCATTACTTGGCTTTATAGTAGCTTTAGCTCCTTTAAGATAACTTGCAAAATCCTTTGTATTTTTAGAAAATTTATATTCTACATTCTTAAATTCACCTTCTACTCCTACCATATCCTTAGTTTTATACCCTTCAAAAGATATTTTTAAACTATCTTCTTTAAAAGATACGGCACTTAAAGCAGATGCTAATAAACAAGAACTTAAAATACTTAAAACAATTTTTTTCATTTTAACTCCTTCAAAATGAGATTTTATTAAACAAAAACAATTATATTATCACTTGATTAATAAAAATAAATTTTTCAAAAAATAATTGTTATTACCAAAGTATATCTTTAAAAGTGAAAGTTAAAAAATATCCTCCAAAAATCAAAACAAGCCCTAAAACAAAAGCCAAACCAAATACTCTAGAGCCACTCTTTAAAAATTTTTTAAAGTCAATTTGTAAACCTAAAGCTGCCATAGCAAAAACAATACATAAAGTACAAAGTGTTTTACCCAAAGAAATAATATCACTTGTAGCAATACCCAAAATATTTTCTTTACTTGCTAGATAAGTATTTAAAACTATCATACCTAAAAATGCAAAAGCAAAATAAGGGATAGTGATACTTTTTGCAGTTTTTCCACTGCTTGAATGCTGATTTTTAGCAAAAAAATAAGTCACTATAAGCAAAAAAGGCACAAGTAAAATCACTCTCATCATTTTTATAATCACTGCAACATTAGAAGCACCTTGCTCAAATCCTGCCATATCTTTTGCCATTTCAGCGGCACCTGCAACATTCGCCACTTCATGCAAAGTAGCCCCCATAAAAACCCCCATAGCATTTTGATCAAAAAAAGGAAAAAGATTTAAAGAAAAAGCTATAGGATACAAAAACATAAACACAAGTCCAAAAATCACCACCGTACCTACAGCTAAAATTCCTTTAAAAGGATCACTTTTTAAACTTGACTCCAACGCTAAAACTGCTGCCGCACCGCAAATCGCACTTCCGGCTCCAACAAGCATAGAAGTTTCTTTATCGAGTTTAAAAATTTTCATCCCTACAAATAAAGCAATAATAAAAACAAAAAATATCACTATAGCAGAAAGCAAAAACCCTTTCAACCCTACACTTAAAAGCTCAGTTAAAGTGATATTAAAACCATATAAAACAATACCGAGTCTTAAAAGCTTTTTTGCACTAAAATGCACTCCAGCTTGAAAATGATGTTGGTATTTAAAAAACCAAGGAGAAAGCAATACTCCTATGATGATAGCAAAGGCAGTCGCTGCCAAATGAGTAGTATCTTTGATACTTTGAACACTAGAAAGATACATAGCAAAAATCACTATACAAGCAGTAAAAAGCAAACCCTTAAAATTTGAACGCACTATAGCCACGCTATGTGCTAAAAAACTTGTTTTCATTTATTTTCCTTTTTTGTAAATTTTGTGTTATTATATTTTTTTTATTAAAATTATAAAAATATATTATTTTAATTTTTATAATAATTTTTTTTTATTAAATAAAGGAATTACTCATGAAAATCAAAGATATGGAAATATTTTTAGATCTTTTAAACACTCAAAGTCCAACTCATACAGCCAACAATTTTTCCATAACTCAACCTAATGTTTCAATAGTAATTAAAAATTTAGAAAATAAATTTGATGGCATTTTATTTGAAAGACTTGGAAAAAAACTCTTACCTACACCAAAAGCTTTAGAACTAGGAAAAAATTGGTTAAAAATTATACAAGCCTACTACCAAAGCTTAGAAAAATTAAACGACGAAAGTATGCTCTTAGGGGAAATAAAAATAGCCTCAACTCAAAGCATTTCTGAACATTTTTTAGCTCCTATTTTATTTGATTTTAAAGCAGAATTTAAAAACATAGAAATTCGCTCTCAAACGCAGAATTCAAAAGAATGTTTAAATTTGCTAAAAAACGGAAATATAGAATTTGCAATTATTGAAGCAGAACTTGATCCAGCTTTAGTGGAGTATGAAAATTTAGAAATAAATTTTTGGCAAAATGATGAACTTATAGTAGCCACAAGTGATAAAAAACTCAATGAAAAAGAATTTTATATCGATGAACTTTTAGAACAAAAGTGGATTTTAAGAGAAGTAGGCTCAGGCTTAAGGGATAAATTTTTAAACGAAATTGGTGCAAGCTCAAAAAAACTTAATATTTTTCTTGAGCTTGATAGAATGGCTGCGATTAAAGAACTTGTTTTACAAAAAAAAGCAATCTCTATTTTTTCCAAAAAAAGCATAGAAAAAGAATTAAAAAATTCAACACTTTATGAAATCAAGTTAAAAAATATCAACCTAAAGCGTAAATTTTATACCTTAAAAAGAAAAAATTATAATTTTAACAGAGCTTTAGAAAAATTTGAAAAAATATTTAAATCATAAGCATAATAACCGATTTATATAGAAAGTTAAGCAATTTTTAGATAAAATTCAAAGCTTATATAAATTTCAAGGATAATCAATGAACGCCAAAACTCAAGAAGCTGAATTAGAAGAATTATTTCAAGAAAATGCAAAAGATTATATCACATATGAAAAATTGGTAAAATATCTTACAAAACAACCAAGTGCATCAACCGCTAAAAAAGTGCAAGCATTAGTGAAAAAACACAAAGTGCAACTTTTTTCAGCAGCTGAAATTGCACAAATGAAAAACATAGAAGATGCAAAAAGACTTCAAGAAGAAAAACAAAAACTCCAAGATACAAGCCTTGAGAACGAATTTGATTTAGCCAATGAAAACGATTTATTAGAATGGAGCAGATCAGACTCTCCTGTTCGTATGTATTTAAGAGAAATGGGACAAATTGCTTTATTAAACAAAGATGAAGAAATTGAAATTTCCAAAAAAATAGAACTTGGCGAAGATATTATTATTGATGCTTTTTGTTCTGTACCTTATTTGATAGATTTTATTTTAGATTATAAAGAACCTTTAATAAACAGAGAAAGAAGAGTAAAAGAATTATTTAAAAGCTTTGACGATGAAGAAAAAAGTGATGATAAACTTGATGAACTTGATATAGATGAAGATGAAGAAAACGAAACAGAATTAGAAACGGATGAAGAAAATACTAAAAAAAACAGCAAAAAAGAAGATGAAAGAACCTTAAAAGTTATAGAAAAATTTAAAGCTCTAGAAAAAGCTAAAAAAGATTGGCTAAAAACATCCAAAGACAAGGAAAGTGGAGATGAGCTTTTAGATAAATTAAGCATTGCATTCAAAAAAAATATTTTAAAAGAAAAATTAATGGATCTAGGCCCTACTTCAAAACTTATTAGTGAAATCGTAAAATCAATGGAAACTGCACTAAAAAGTGATGAAGAATTTGACAAAGAACTTAAGCGTTTAGAATACCGCTTACCTATGTTTTCTGATGAACTTAAAAAACGCCATGCAGATATTTTAAAAGATATTACAAAATTGAGCAAAGAAGAAATCACAGAGCGAGCTTTAGAAACAACCATGGTAAGCACTTATATGGAAATTAAAAAACTATTTCAAACTAAAGAAGCCAGTGAAAAAAGCTTTGATCTTGAAAAATCACGTTTAAAAGAAATTTTAGAGCAAATTAAACGTGGTAAAAAAATCTCTGATGAAGCAAAAGGAAGAATGGCAAAATCAAACTTGCGTCTTGTTGTAAGCATAGCTAAACGCTACACAAATCGTGGTCTACCTTTCTTAGATCTTATTCAAGAAGGGAATATAGGCTTGATGAAAGCTGTGGATAAGTTTGAATACAAAAGGGGTTATAAATTTTCCACTTATGCAACCTGGTGGATCAGGCAAGCTATTTCAAGGGCTATAGCTGATCAAGCAAGAACCATAAGAATTCCAATCCACATGATAGAAACCATCAATCAAATTAACAAAATTATCCGCGAACATCTACAAAAAGATGGAAAAGAACCTGATGTCAGCGTTATAGCTAAAGAAGTAGGTTTAAGCGTAGATAAGGTTAAACAAGTTATTAAAATTACAAAAGAACCAATTTCTCTTGAAGCTCCAATAGGAAATGAAGATGATGGTAAATTTGGAGATTTTGTTGAAGATAGAAATTCACTTTCTCCAATGGATCATATCTTAAAGGATGATTTAAAAGAACAAATTGATGAAGTTTTAGATCAATTAAACGATAGGGAAAAAGCGGTAATTCGAATGCGCTTTGGCTTAATGGATGATGAAAGTGATAGAACTTTAGAGGAAATTGGAAAAGAGCTTAATGTCACTCGAGAAAGAGTGAGACAAATAGAAAGTTCAGCTATAAAAAAACTCAAACACCCTAAAGTAGGAAGAAAACTAAAAAATTATATTGAAGGTTGGAAGTAAGAGTCAATCTCTTACTAAAAACCCAAATCTTTTTCTTCTTTTAACTTGCGCACATGTTCAAAAAAAACTAATTTTCCGCTATGTTTTTTTAAATTTTTAAATTCCTTAATATCAAATTCTAAACACAAGATAGAAGAAGTTGGAAAAGAAGCTAAACATAGCGAGCTTAATAACTCTCCAAGCTCCATTAAACCAGGATTATGACCCACTAAAAATACTTCGTTAAACTCATCATCAATATCTTGCAAAATTTTTAGCAAATTTTCAACATTGCAAAGATACAATCTTTCATCAAAACAAATTTTATTTTTATCAAAATTATAAAATTTGGCTATTTTTTTCGCTGTTTTAGCGGTTCTAACAGCAGGACTTGATAACACTAAATCTGGATGAATTTCATGCAAGGCAAGATTTTTAAAAAGTTTTTTTAAATCTTCCTTTCCACTCTTAGTAAGCTTTCTTTCAAAATCATCGATATCTCCTCTCTTACTTGCTTTTGCATGTCTTATAATATAAATTTTTTTCATTTTACCTCTTTTATTTTAGCTAAAATATAACCACATATAAACCCGAAAATATGACCATACCAAGCAACATTTACCCCCATAAGCAATGGCACAAAACTCATAAGCAAAATTGCCACTATAAGTCCTTTTGTGCTATTTTTATCAAGAACAGCATAAAAGCCTATTAAAACACAAATTGCACCACTAGCACCTATGACATTTATATTTTCTCCAAAATATTTAACATAAAAAACACTTAAAAGTGAACATAACAACCCGCCAATAAAATAAATAAAAATAAAACGCAAAGCACCCAAATAAGTTTCTAATATACGCCCAAATTGAAGTAAAACTATCATATTTAATATAAGATGAGTTAAATTTCCATGTAAAAACATTGAACTTAAAAGTTGCCAATAAGCTCCATTAAAAAATAAAATATTCAAACCAAGGATATTGTAATAATCATAAGAAATCAAAAAATAACATAAAATATTTAAAAAAATTAAAAAAATTGTAAGCAAAGTATAAAACCTTTATTTTTTATAATATTGTCTTAAAATTCACATAAAATTCACATAAATTCTTTACAATTTTACTAAAAAATAATTAGGAAAAATATTGAAAATTAAATTTTTAAGTATTATTACTATTTTAAGTTTATCTTTAAACGCTGATATAATAATTTCTGCTGATAATTTGCCAAGTGTTTCTAAAGAATTTTTACAACATAATTTCAAAGCACCTATAGGGATTGTACAAAAAGACAAAAATTCCTATGAAGTCTATCTTAGCGATGGGACAGAACTTGAATTTGACATAGATGGAGCTTGGAAAGAAATTGAAAATAAAGCCTTTCCTTTTGAACTAGATTTTTTACCTCAAAATTTAGCTAATATCATTAAAAACAAATTTCCAAATACAAAAGCTAGAGAAATCGAAAGAAAAATCAACCATTACAAGATTAAATTTGATAACGATGTAAAAATTCTTATAGATTTTAATGGAACTATCTTGCACAAAGAAATTGATGATTAAAATATAATCAAATCTGCATTATATTTTTAACATCATCATGTTCTATCTTTTCTTTTTCAAGCAAAAGCTCTGATAATTTTAAAATTTTATCCTTCATAGAATTTAAAAATTCATCCATTTCTTTTTTTTGTTTGCTTAACTTTGGTTCTTCTAACATATCAAAACTCAACATATAATCAAGCAATTCTTTAATCTTTAAAAAATCATCTTGCGAGTTAGTATAACTTTCATTGTAAATTAATTTCATAGCCCTAGAACCAGCCAAATAAACTTTTATACGATTGATAAGTTCTGATTTTGATCTTATATTATGCTCATATTCTTTAAAACGATCTTCAATGAGAGTTATTTTATCAAATCCTATGTCAAAATAATACGCACTCAAAGCTTTTGCAGCTTGATAAGTGGCTTGAATTTTTTTCTCTTCATCATTAAAACTTAAAATCTTTTTCTTGCCTAAAAGAACTTTATTTAATACAGCATAAAAATCACTTTCCTCGACTAAAGCACTATTTCTTCTTAAAGCATTAATTGCTGCTTCATTGACCAAAGTTTCAAGTCCTGCTCCACTAAAACCTACGCTTGCTTTGGCGATTTTATTTAAATTGACATTATTGTTTTTATCTTTCATATAAATTTCTAAAATTTTAAGTCTGTCTTTAAAATCAGGTAAAGATAAAAAAATTCTCCTATCAAAACGCCCTGAACGCAATAAAGCAGAATCCATAAGTTCGATTTTATTTGTCGCAGCTATAACTATAACCCCACTATTATCCTCAAAACCATCCATTTGGGTTAAAAGTTGATTTAAAGTACTATCTCTTTCAACATTTGACATTTCTCCCCTTGCTTTACCTACAGCATCTATTTCATCGATAAAAACTATACTAGGAGCCATCATTTTAGCTTTTGAAAAAAGCTCTCTAACTCTTTTTGCACCCATACCTACATAAATTTCAACAAAACTTGAACCACTTTGATAAAAAAATGGCACCCCTGCTTCTCCTGCAACTGCTTTTGCTATCAATGTTTTTCCTACACCAGGTGGGCCTACCATTAAAACACCTTTTGGCATTTTTACACCAAATTCTTTATATTTTTTAGGATTTTGTAAAAAATCCACAAGTTCGCTTAGCTCCATTTTAACTTCATCAACGCCTGCTACATCATTAAAAGTGATATTTGAAATCACAGGTTTTATATGAGAACTTTCTAAATTTATATTTGAATTTTGAGCTTGAGTGTGATTCTTATTTGATATAGGATATTTAGCTAACTCTTTTTTACGAGCAAAATAACCAAGACTTATAAAAAGTGCGATAATAAAAACAAGTAAAATAAAAAACATCCAAAGCGTGTTATCTTTTTTAACCTCTACGGGAACTTTTGCTAAAAGTGTTTTTATATCTATACCATCTTTTATAATTACGTAATTTTCACCTTCTGCCTTAAGCCAAATTTCGTCTTTATCAATCACAGCTTTTTGGATTAAATTTTGACTTAATAGACTTTGATAAAGATTTTCATCTATATATTTAGGTTCATTTTTAAAATATAAAATTCCCAAAAGCATACATAAAACCATAAAAGATGCTAAAATTATCTTTTTATTTTTCATTATCTAGCCTTTTAAAATTGCAAAGTTAGACTTTTCTTGCACTTCATATTCAGATATAACAATCCATTCTTTAGCTATATCTTTATCACTTTTAATTTTGATCTTGTTAAAAAACTGATCATAACCCTCAAAAAAACCATCTTTTTGATTTTCTATCAAAACTTCAAGTGAAACTTGATTTTTTTTCCTAAATTCATAATTATTTTTTTCTACTATGGATTTTAAAGTGTTTAGCCTTTCTTTAGCTAAAGTTCCATTTATCACATCCTTCATGGTAGCAGAATGCGTGTTGTTTCTAGGACTAAAAATAAAAGCATGAATATGAGTGAGTGGAAATTCTTTAAATTTTTTCAAAGCTTCTTGCCATAGCTCTTCACTCTCACCTGGATGAGCTACTATAAAATCCGTCCCTAAAGCATATCCTTTGCTTGCTATAGTATTAAAAAGCTTTAAATCATTATCCGTATGCGATCTTCTTCGCATTATACGAAGCATTTTTTCACTTGTATGCTGCAATGCAATATGTAAATGCCTTTCAAGCCAAGTTTCATCTAAAATTTCTAAAAAACTCTCATCAATTTGTGCGGGTTCTAAACTACCTAACCTTATGCGTTTTATACCTGAAATTTGTCCCATTTTCCGCAAAAGCTTGCCTAAACTTGTGCCATTTTTAAGCCCATATGAACCTATATTAGTCCCTGTTAAAACAATTTCACTATAACCATTAGCTCCCAAAATTTCAACCTGTTTTAAAAGAGCTTTTTCATCCACACTTCTTGATTTTCCCCTCACGCTAGGGATAATACAATAAGAACAAGCAAAATCACAACCTTCTTGAATTTTAACAAAAGCTTTGGTATGATTTTCATATTCACAAACTATATCTTTATCAATAAAATTTAAATTTCCAAGTTCATAAAAACTTGTCTTTGCTCCTAAAAATTCATTGATTTTATCTTTATTTGACGCTCCAAGCACTCCAAAAACTTGCTTTTTATCTAAAAGCTCCTTACCTTTGCTTACAGCACCACAACCTGTAAGTATAACTTTAATGCCTTTTTTTTGCATGGTATTTACATAAGACTTTATCCCGCTATCAGCTCCATTTGTAACCGTGCAAGAATTTACAACGATAATTTGTGCTTTATTCTCATCATTTATAATCTCATAATCTTTTACATAACTTTTTAAAAGCTCTGTATCATAAATATTTGTGCGACACCCAAAGGTTTTAAAAAAAACTTTTTCTTTCAATCTTTATTCCTTGCATGAAAATGCATATTTTCATGATATTGTTCAAAATGATTTTGATTTAAATTTCCTAAATATAAATTTTGCGATGGATAAGCAATTTTTATATCTTTATGCTTATTAAATTCTTTTATAATCTCTTTACTAATCGTACTTCTTAATACCAAAGCCGCATAAGCATTGGTCATATACCATGCAGAAATTCGCATTCCCCAATGTTCAAAAAACATAAAAAACCTTGGCTCCACTTTAGGATTTTTAATACTATATTCATGTTGTAAACGAGCTATATTTTTTCTAGCAAGCTCAGTATAACCTTTGGCATGGCGTGTAACAATATTTTCCACAATTTCTTGCGCTTTATCAAGATTACTATCAAAAGTAACACTTATATCAATGCCATCAAGCACGGTTTTCATACCATGATGAGTATAATTAGCAAGCAAATTTGTAAAAACATAGTTGTTAGGAATAAATATAATACGCCCACTACGACGATTTTTGCTATAAGTTTCAAGCGTAAGCTCTTCATAAAGAGTAATGCGTAAAAAAGAAATATCTATAATATCTCCTATATAGGTAGTATTATTTTGAAAAACTTTTACACGATCCCCTACTCTAAAACTTCCACCAAAAATAATCACACACCATCCAAGCATAGACATAAACATATCTTTCATAGCAATAGCTAAGCCTGCAGAAGCAAAACCAAGTATAGTTACAAGATAAGTAATATTTTCTATATAAGCAAAGAGCAAAATAAGAAAAATAATATTTATATTAATAAAATTAATAATCTTCGTAGCAGTATAATATCTTTCACTATCTTTAATATATTTTTTAGCAATAAATTTCAACATAAAAGCTATAGCTATAACAACAACAATAGCAACAAGTATATTTACAGCCCTTAAGCTTTGAACTTTAATCTCAGCACTTACTCGAGAAAGCTCTTCATCAATTTTTTTCTCATAAACAGAATAAGAAACACTAGCAAAATTTAAAGCTTGCTCAAATTCTTCTAATTTTTTATCCGAAGCCTTTAAAGCTTCTATATTCTCAACACTTGGTTTAAGCTCAACTAATTCCTTAAGTTCTGAGTTTTTTTCTCTAATTTTATCTACTAAATTTTTAAAATCATTAAATTTAAATATATACTCTTCCTTTTCTCCTTTTAATTTCTTAATATGAGAAAAAGCTCCTATAATAGCCAAAGGATTAGTAAGTTTAGATAAAGTTTCTATATTATCAGGAGCACTAAGACTTTGTGCAAAATTTAAATCTTTATATTCTTTAAGCAAGCTCAATTGCTCTTCTAAATTTGCTATCTTGCGTTTAAGTTCTTCTTGTTGGTGAATATCGGAAGTCTTTTTTAAATTAAGATTTAAAATGATTAATTCATCATTTATATCTTGATATTTTATAAAATTTTCATAACGTATATTCCAAATACTAGCACTGATTACAGTATTTAAAGTATTAATTTTCTCATTTATATTATTAATAATAGTCCGATTTACATCTCCAAAAGCAAAAACAACAAAAAAGGTTAAAATAATAATTTTTTTCATTGAAATTCTCTTAAAGTTGCAATTATATCTTCTTTAGAAATATCGCTTCTTATCAAACCCTTACCCAAAGGACTAGCAAGAACAAAATTGATTTTTTTATTAGAGCTTTTTTTATCCATGAAAAAAGCTTCATAAAATTCATCTACATTGTTGATTTTATATGATATTGGCAAACTGAATTTAAGTAAAATATCTTTTATTCTTTGACTTTGCATTTTATCCAAAAACCCTAAATTTAAAGCTAATTGATTTGCCATAACCATACCTATAGCTACTGCTTCTCCGTGTAAATAAAACTTATAATCTGTAAAATTTTCTATGACATGAGCAAAAGTATGTCCATAATTTAAAAGCATTCTAAGCCCTGATTCTTTTTCATCTTGTTCAACAACCCTTGATTTAAGTTCTATGCTTCTTGCTATAATTTGAGTAAAAATTTCATTCTCGCAAGTAGCATTTAAGAAACTTTTTTCATCAATTTTTTCTATAAAATCAAGTATACTATCATCAAACATTGTCGCCATTTTAATAAATTCAGCCATACCTGCAGCAAGTTCCCTAGAACTCAAAGTCTTTAAAAAAGAACTCTCACAATATACAGCTTTAGGTTGATAAAAAGTGCCAATAAGATTTTTACCAAAATTATTATTAACACCTGTTTTTCCACCTACTGCTGCATCAACGCAAGCTAAAAGTGTAGTAGGAATATTTATAAAATCAATACCTCTTTGATAAATACTAGCAGCAAATCCGCCCATATCACTAATCACGCCACCACCAAAACTTATAAGCACGCTTTTTCTATCCAATTTAGAATTAAACATTTGGTTTAAAATTTCTTCTATGGTGCTTAAATTTTTATATTCTTCACCATCTTTTACAGTAGCAATAAAAATTTCTTTTGCCTTAATTTTAGAAAGTAATGTTTTCAAATGAAGACCTGAAATCTTAGGATTTGAAAGTATAAAAACCTTACTATCAAATTTTAATTCTTCAAGTTCATCAATATAAACCTTATAAGCATTTTCTTTTAACTTAACTTCTACTTGCATTGAACTACTCTTTTTGCGTTTATTCTATCACATTTAATTAATTATTTATTCTACTGGTATGAAAAGTTGGTAATTTTGTCTCATTTTATAATAATGCCTATTTAAATTTGTACTTAAATTTCTGCCAAAATCTCTATTTAGTAATTCTTTTTGAAAACTCACAAATTGTAACAAATCTTCGCGATATTGCAAATTTAAAAGAGGGTTTTCATCATTTTTATTAATAATTTGTATATTTTTATCATAAAGCTTAGATAAACTTCTAAAATACTCCTCCATATCTGTAGTATTTTGAGAATTTGGATTATAATAATATAAAATAACTCCAAAATCAAGCTGTTTACTTAAATCAGCAATGACATTTGCATTATTTTCAAGTTCACTCTCATCGGCACTTAAAATAATCGCTTCTTTAAGCTCATCAAAAGAAGCTTCACCCACCTTCATAATAGGAATTTTTAAATCAAAAAAAGCTTGTTTTTCTTTCTCAAAATTTTTTATATCGGTTACAACTAATCCTATATCATTATTTTGCAACCATGTGGAAATTTGTTTAAAATCCGTGTTGAAATAATCAAAAAAAACACCTTCTTTATTCTCAGAAAGTTTTTTTAATTTTTCATACATTACCCCTAATTTAGGATTGATAACATGTATAAAAAATCTTTTTGCATTGCTTTTTTGAGTTAATTTTAAAGTAGTATCAAGCACTCTTTCTTGCATATTTTGATTCATATTTTTCATATCAATTAAAGCAAAAACATTACTTCCAAAAGGCATAGGAAATTGCCCTGCTTTGCCTCTTATATTATGAAAAATACTTTGTAAAACAACAGGATCTCCAACGATCAAAATGCTATCATTTGGCTCTAAAACAAAAGATGGTTTTACAAAATAAATCTTAGAATTTCTATAAATAAGGACTATGCGCCACCTTTTTTGTTGTATTGAACTTATGTGCCTATAAGCAAAAATAGACCCTGCTGGAATTTTTACTTCCATAATCTCTCCAACCCCAAGCCCTATATACTGAGCTGTTAAAGCAATATCTGGTAAAAAATCCATAAATCTACGGCTTAAAGTCATTCTAGCATCAGCTAAATTTGCATGAGTATCATTAACACTTAACCCCCAAAAATCCATTATTTCTATTTCTAAATTTGGATTTAAAGAACGCAAAGCCTCATAACTTTTTTTAGTTTCAAATTCATCTTGCATATAAATAAAAGCCTGTTTAAAATCTTTACTCATAATATTTTCAAGACGCGCTGTGCTTGTAGGATCAAAATAATGCAAGTCAATATACTCACTAGAAATATTTAAGTTATTTTTTTCACTATTTTGACACACTACTGTAAAAAAGTAACCTAAGCCTTTTTCAAAACAAAGCCTTTCTAAGAAATGCTTTGCTAAAATACCGTCTATTATAATTAAAATATTATTCATTTTAAACTCCAAAAAGGAAATTATAACAAATGGAATTTAAATTAAAGCATAAAGATGGAATGGCAAGGGTTTGTGAAATCACTACCGCACACAGCACTTTTTTAACCCCTGTTTTTATGCCTGTTGGCACAGTAGGAGCGGTTAAAAGTCTTGATGCTAATGATATAAAAAACGAGCTTGATGCAAAAATTATTTTAGCAAATACCTACCACATGTACTTGCGTCCAACTTCCAAAGTGGTAAAAGATTTTGGAGGTTTGCATGGTTTTACGAAATTTGATAGAAGTTTTTTAACCGATAGTGGTGGTTTTCAAGCTTTTTCTTTAAGTAAAAATTCCAAACATTTTAATGAAGGCATAGAATTTAAAAGTCACATCGATGGGAGTCGTCATCTTTTTACTCCAAAAAGTGTTTTAGATACTCAATATGATTTTAACTCTGATATTATGATGATTTTAGATGATTTAGTAGCTCTACCCGCAACCAAAGAAAGGGTTAAAATTTCTGTTGATCGTACTATATTTTGGGCAAAAGAGGCTATTGCTTATCATAAAAGTATGCAAAATAAAGGTATAGGTATAGGGCAAAATATTTTTGGTATTATCCAAGGTGGTACAAATTATGAAGAAAGAAAGCGTTGTGCTTTAAGTTTAAACGAAATGCCATTTGATGGTTTAGCTATAGGTGGGCTTAGCGTGGGCGAAGAAAACGCCTTGATGTATGAAACAGTACAAAACTTAAACCCTTATCTAGATGAAAATCGTCCAAGATATTTAATGGGTGTAGGAACGCCTGAAGATTTGGTGGAAAATGTTGAGCGAGGAGTAGATATGTTTGACTGTGTGATGCCAACTAGAAATGCAAGAAATGGAACATTTTTCACAAGTTTTGGAAAATTTAATATCAAAAAAGCAGAATTTATCAACGATCATGAAGCCATAGATCCTACTTGCTCATGTTATACTTGTCGTAATTTTTCAAGGGGTTATTTAAACCATCTTTTTAAAGCTAAAGAACTTACTTTTTTTCGTTTGGCAAGTTTACACAATCTACATTATTATCTTGAACTTGCAAGAAAGATGCGTGAGGCAATTTTAAACAATTCTTTTACGCAATTTAAAAGAAATTTTTATCACTTAAGAGGCAAATAAAATGCTAGAGCTACACGAAAATCTAAAAAAAATCCTGCAAGCAAAGAATTTAGAAACTTTCTATAGCGAAATTTATGGACAAAAAATTTTTGTTTACGTG
The DNA here is from genome assembly GCF_001762855.1 of Campylobacter sp. BCW_6467. Taxonomy (NCBI): domain Bacteria; kingdom Pseudomonadati; phylum Campylobacterota; class Epsilonproteobacteria; order Campylobacterales; family Campylobacteraceae; genus Campylobacter; species Campylobacter sp. BCW_6467. Next base: position 69,549 of record NZ_MJXP01000052.1, read on the forward strand.
GGATTAAATTTGGAAACTTGGCTTTTTAACGATGAAAAAATTTATAAACTTCAAAATGAAGAATTTAAGCTTTCTAGCATAGAAGAATTTTCAAATTTTATTAAATCCATTTTAGAAGATTTTAAAGTACAAAATACTCATTTTCAAAACCTTTTAGAACACAAAGAAGGTATTATCTTAAAAGGTGGTTTTGTTAAAAATTTTTACAAAAAATCCTTTGTGTTAAGACAAAAAATCAACAAAAATCTAAAGCAAATTAATCTTCTAAGTGAAGCTTTCAGTCTTTTGCTTAGTGAACAAGCACAATACAAAAAACATTTAAAAATTTTAAATTTATCCATCGGCATCTTAAGCAAAAACACCAAAGAACATCTAGCAAGAGTTGATACTCTTTATGCATTAACAAGTGCAATTAAAAATGAAAAAATGAATAAAAGTATTTATCTTTTAAGTATACTTTCTTCTATTTTCTTGCCTTTAAATTTGATCGTAGGATTTTTTGGAATGAATACTAATAATCTTTTTTTCAAAGATAGCCCTTATGGTACACTTTATATTTTTTCTTTGATTTGCTGTATTTTGATTGTAGGTTTTATATTTTATCATTCAAAAAAGACTAAAGAATTTGATTTAGATGAAGGTAAAAAAGCTAAAAAACAAACAAAATAAGCAAAATTTTGCTTATTTTAAGAATATTTATATATAATTTTAACTTATTTTTGCGCTCATAGCTCAGCTGGATAGAGCATTTGATTGCGGTTCAAAAGGCCAGAGGTTCGAATCCTCTTGAGCGCACCATATTATTTATCTTCTTTAATTTTTCTTTTAGCTAATCCCATATGCTCGTAAGCATCAATTTCTTTTTTGTAAGATCCAGAAATTTTCTTAAGTTCTTTATTTAAGTAACTGACTGTTTGTGCACTTGCATTAATATTTGCAGCCAAAGCAGAAACAAATTCTAGTTTCTTTTTTGTTGCTTCATCTAATTCTTTAGAAGTTTTTGAACCAAGTTTATGTGTCTGCACATAAAGTTTGGCAAGTTCTTTTAATTCAACATCTGTTAGCTTAACATCGGAAGCAGTAATTATCATTTTATCTAAGTCTGTATCAAATTTTTTAGTCTTTTCAGCTACATGCTGCTTTTGGCTAGTTTTTTGCTTTTTAATTGTTTTTTTGCCATCACTTGCAATAAGATAAGCAATCGTGCCTAAAAACAATAAAAGCGCTAAAGCAGCACAAAAAATAACCAAAAAAATATGGCTCATTTACAGTTTGCCTACAAAATTTCGCTTCCTTCTTGCAAAAAGAGCTAAAACCACCATCAATGCAAATCCCCAATAAACATAATTAGGAATTTGAGCCGCTTCGCCTGCAGCGTAAGAATGAAGTCCTGTTAAAAAGTAATTTACTCCAAAATAAGTCATAATAATAACCCAATAAGCAAACATACTCCATAAAGCAAACACAAATTGATTACAATATTTTGGAATCATTCTAAGATGCAAAATTGCTGCATAAACCAAAATACTAACTAAAGCCCAAGTTTCCTTAGAATCCCAACTCCAATATCTCCCCCAACTTTCATTTGCCCAAATTGCACCTAAAAAATTTCCCACAGTAAGCAAACAAAGTCCAAAAATCATTGCCATTTCATTAATTCTTGTAGCCTCTGTAATATTTCTCAAAATATTAAGATTATATTTTCCATCTTTCTTAAGAAAACACATTAAGAACAATGTAAAGATACCAAGTAAAGCACAAAGTCCTAAAAATCCATAACTAGCAGTAATAACAGACACATGAATACTAAGCCAATAAGAATTGAGTACAGGAACAAGATTTGTAATTTGCGGATTCATTTCGCTTAAATGTGCAACCATTAATACAATACCGGATAAAATAGAAGTTAATGACAAGGCTATAGGACTTTTTCTAGAGAAAAATATACCCGACAAAGACAATGCCCAAGCTATATACACCATACTTTCATAGCCATTACTCCATGGAGCATGACCTGATAAATAAGCACGGAGTCCAAGACCTACTGTATGAATTACAAAAGCTAAAACATTTAAAACATATACCACTTTAAATATAAAAGAGATTTTTAAATTCGGTACGACCATTTTAGAAAAAACAAGAATCAAAAGTAAAAAACCCGCAATTAAATATACAGGAGCGAGTTTAACGAAAATTTCAGCCTTATTAGAAAAAATTTCCATTTCAACTTTGGTTTTACTAGGCATGACTTTATATCCTATTTTTTCTTGATATTCTTTGATAAATTTCAAGCCTTCATCAGCTCTAGTCCAATTACCATCTTTAAAAGCATTTTCCACGGCACTAAAATAATTCTGTATTAAAGCCAAAACAATATGCCCTTCATCCCCCTTAAGAGTAGTTACAGCAGAAAAAGGTGCAAGCCAAACATTATTTGGATTATTTTGAATAGGAATAAATTTAAATAATTCACCACTAAAAACTAAATTTACAACATTAGCTCTTTCGTCTAGTTTTATAATTTCCTTATCAAAAACTCCTCTTGCATTTGGGTTTTTACGATTTGCATTTTCAACATATTTTTGAAGTTTATATCGGTTATTCTCATCAAAGAAATCTTTATAAGAAATATATTTAGCACTAGGAATTTCTAAAATATCTGCAATAGTATCACGAACTGCTTGATTTTGTGGCATTAAAATAAAAGGTTCCATTTGCCATTTATCTACATCAACGAGCATGGAAAGCATAACAGCGTTAGAATTTTGACCCTTATAGCTATCACTTTGATGAATTTTTTCTAAAATTTCTCTTGATAGCGTATCAAAAGGCACCATTCTTCCATCTGCTGATTTTTGAACTATTAAAGTAGCAAGAGCTTTAGCATGATTAGTATTTACCACAGGTAAGGTTGAATTTAAATCTTGAGCAAAAGTCTTTTCAGAACCAAAAGATAGCAATAAAATAAAAATAATCACACTTGTATGTTTTAAAGTGTCTTTATTGATTAATCTTGCCAAAGTTCTAAATCTAGAATGAGGATTTAAAAAATTCATAAACATTCCAAGACAAAGCAAAAAATAACCTATATAAGTTGGTATTTTGCCTGGATCTTTATTTACAGATAAAACAGTCCCTTTTTCATCTTGATCATAAGAACTTTGATAAAATCTATAGCCATCATAATCTAAAACATTATTCATAAAAATTCTATAATCAAAATTTTCATTATTATTTTTTACAGTAATTTCACTTGCATAAGAAGCTGGAGACATAGAACCTGGATAACGATCTAATACAAAATCTCTTAAATAAATATCAAAAGGCAATTGTTCATAAGAAAGCGCCCAAGAAATAAAGAATTTTTGACCTGCAAGTTCTATCATAATAGGTTTATTATATTCAAAAATATAAAATTCTTTACTTTCATTTTTATAGCTTAATTCTAATTTTAAAGCATTAGAGCCAGTTAATTCTAAGTTTTTATTCTCATTGCTTAAAGCAAAATCTTTAAAATGTAATAATAAAGAATTTTTCCAATTTTGAGGCTCGCCAAAAGTAGAAATCAACATAGTTCTACCCACTTCTAACCAAGCAGATTTAAACCATAACCAAAAACTTTCATCTTGAGGTCTATTGGAGCCTTCTAAAGCTTCTTGCGCATGCAAAGAAGCAGCTTTAACTACAAAACTAATATCATTAATTTCATAAAGTCTTCTTTCCTTAGCATTTGCCTTTTCTCCAATTTTAAGGTCTAAATTTTGTCCATCTAACATACTTAAAAAATGTAAGTTTTCACTTGAACTTAAAGTTAAATTTTCATCAATTTTTACAAAAGGTGCTTTAACATTATCATTCATAAAAGCAAAGTTAACCCCTTCTATATTCTTAACTTCACCTTTTTCAAATTTAACATCAACACCTTGAGATCCTTTTTGAGAAAGCATCAAAACCAATAAAGGATCAGAATTATTATTTTCTTTATAAGTATAATGAGCATTTAAAATTAAATCTTTATATTTTAATACAGCTTGATCATCACCTAAATTAAGTTTTAGTTTAAAAGAATTAGCAAAAGGCAAATTTCCTATATAACGATCATTAACCGCACTATAGCGTTCTCCATCTTTTATAGCAGAAATACGCAAAGAAGTCTTAGAACTTTCTATAAGTGAATTTTGAGTATGCTCTCTAATAGGTAAAATACCTTCAAAACCAGCATATCTTGTCATTGCAGAACCCACTAAAATAAATAAAAAAGAAATATGAAAAATCATTAAAGGCAATTTTTTAAGCCCAAACATTTTATAACGAAACATCCCGCATAGTAAATTAATACCAAGTAAAAGTTGTATATATTCAAACCAAAAAGTATCATAAACCATTGCCCAAGCCGTAGGAGTTCCATAAGCACTTTCAATAAAAGTTGCCAAAGCACAAAAAAGCGCGAAAAGCAAAAACAATACAACCGAAACTCTTAAATCCCCTATGCTTTTTATTATATTTTTCATTCTTTTTCCTTTAAATTTTAAAGCCCTAAATATTTCTTTCTAATCTCATCATCACCTATTAAATTTTTAGCCTCGTTTTCCATTACAATGCGACCATTTTCCAAAACATAAGCATAATCACTTATTTTTAATGCAGAATAAGCATTTTGCTCTACCAAAAGAATAGTTATACCCTCTTCTTTTAAACGCACAATAATATCAAAAACTTCGCCCACAATCTTTGGAGCAAGTCCCAAAGAAGGCTCATCCAACATCAAAAGTTTTGGTTCGCTCATTAAAGCCCTTGAAATCGCAAGCATTTGCGCTTCCCCTCCACTCAATGTTCCAGCTAAAGCATGCTTTTTGCTTGCAAGTCTTGGAAAAAGTTTATACATTTGCTCTCTTAAATGCTCATAATTTTCAGCATTATTAAAAGCACCTATTTTTAAATTTTCCTCTACGCTTAAATTGATAAAAACACGCCTTCCTTCAGGAACTAAAGCTATACCTTTTTGAACTAAAGTATGAGTTAAATGTCTTTTAGTATCATAACCTAAGAAATTAACCTCACCAGTTCTTTTAACTGAGTTTAAAAGCGCATTTAAAGTTGAAGTTTTACCTGCTCCATTTGAACCTATAAGAGAAACAATATGACCTGTTTCCACTTTAAAATCAATCCCTTTAACAGCTTCAATTAATCCATAATAAACATGCAAATCTTTAACTATTAGCATCAAAATCCCCTAAATACGCAGCAATTACTTCTTTATGATTTACAGCATCGCAAAGTTTACCTTCAAAAATTGTTTTTCCATAATCAAGCACCAATACGCGATCACACAATTTATTTACAAATTTCATATCATGCTCTATAAGTAAAACGCTAATTTTATAATCTTTTCGTAATTTAAAAATGAGCTCAGCAAGTTCATCGCTCTCAGAGCTATTCATCCCAGCGGCTGGCTCATCAAGCAATAATAATCTTGGCCGAGTAGCCATTGCTCTTGCAATCTCAACTTTTCTTTGTTGCCCATAACTTAAGCTAGCAGCCTTTTCATGAGCAAATTCTACAATACCAAGTTCTTCTAATATTGCATAAGCCTTCTCTTTAAATACTTGTTCTATTTTTCCAAAACGCCCTAAATGCAAAAAGGCTTCAAAAATATTATATTTCATTTGTTTATTAAAACCAATAAGAACATTTTCAAGCACATTCATACTTGAAAAAAGTCTAATATTTTGAAATGTTCTAGCTATTCCTAAATGCACAATCTTATGAGGTTTTAAGTGATCAATTCTTTCTCCTAGAAATTCAACCGAACCTGAACTAGGTTTATAGTTACCTGTTATAATATTAAAAAGAGTTGTTTTACCAGCCCCGTTAGGTCCAATTAAAGCAAAAATTTCACCCTCATTGATTTTAAAAGAAGTTTCATTGATAGCCCTAACACTACCAAAACTTTTTGAAATTTGTTTTAATTCCAAAATCATTTTTTACTCCTTTTAAAACGCTTTTTAATCCCTCTAATCACATCACTCAACTCGTAATAACCCATTATGCCTTTTCTTGCAAAAAGCATTACTAAAATCAGAACAATAGAAAAAACAACCATTCTAAGTCCTGGTGTTGATTGGATATCAAGATTTAAAGAATCTATTTTTATATTTAACTCATCTAAAAATCTAAGCCACTCGCTTCCACCAATAACCAATATCGCACCTATGATAGCACCTGTAGTAGAACCAAGTCCACCCAAAACAATAATAATCAAAAGCTGGAAAGTAAGTAAAAAATCAAATTGAGTTGGAGATACGGTAGTCAACAGACAAGCTAAAAGTCCACCACCTACACCTTCTAAAAATGCTGAAGTGCCAAAAGCTAAAGTTTTTATCCAAAAAGTATTTATTCCCATGGCACTTGCAGCATCTTCATCATCTCTTATAGCCTTCATTGCACGACCATATTTAGAATAAACTATATTTAAAATTAAAATAACCGCTACAATAGCAATACCGCCTGTCCAATAGATCGTGGAAAATTGTGGAATATCTACCAGTCCTCTTGAGCCATTAGTAATAGAAGGAAAATTAATAGCAGCTATTTTAATAATTATTCCAAAGCCTAAAGTTACAATAGCCAAATAATCCCCTCTCACGCGAAATACAGCAAAAGCTAAAATCAGGGCAAGCAAAGATGAACAAATTCCAGCTACGATTAAAGCTAGAATAAAGGAATTTGAATGGATAGCTAAAATAAAAGAACTAGGACCATCTAAAAAAAACTGATCATTTTTTGCATCAGCACTTAAAAGAACTAAAGCAGCTGCATAAGCTCCAATTGCAACAAATCCATTGGGTTCTAGTGAAAATTGTCCAGTTACACCATTAATAAGGTTGTAACTCACAGCCAAAATAATAAAAATAGCAATTTGATTAACAATGTTTAATCCATAGTCCCCAAAAATATAAGGAGAAATGAAAATAAAAATAATTGAAGCAATTAAAAAGATTAAATGTGAAACCTTAATTTGAACCATCATTAAAACCTACTCTTTTCAAAATTTATACCTAAAATTCCCGTAGGCCTAAATAGCAATATAAACACCAAAAAAATAAAAGCAAATGCATCTTTAAATCCTGATAAATCTGGAAAAAAAGCCACAACAACAACTTCAGTAAATCCTATAATAAGTCCACCTAAAACTGCACCTACTACAGAACCTATACCACCTAAAACGGCAGCAGCAAAAGCTTTCAAACCTATTAAAGTTCCCATAGTAGGTTCAACAGAGTAATAATTTGCAGCCCAAAAAACACCTCCAACTGCTGCCAAAGCTGAACCTAGGGCAAAAACTATAGCAATAATACGATTTGCATCTATACCCATTAAATTTACTGTTTGTATATCAAATGCTAAAGCACGAATAGCTATACCATATTTGCTTTTATACAAAATCCATAACACTGCTATTAAAATAACAAATGTAAGAGCAGGAACCATTAAAGAACCATAAGTTGTTATCACTCCACCAAAATTAACACTTTCCTCAAAATAACTTGGCGGTGTAAAAGTTCTAGGTGTTGAAGTAAAAAGCATATTAAAAAGATTTTGCAAGAAAAAACTAATACCAATTGCTGTAATCAACAATGAAATTCTAGGAGCCTGTCTTAAAGGTTTATAAGCAATTCCATCTGTAGCCATTCCAACACAGGCAGCAAAAATCATTGCTAAAGATAAAGCTCCTAGAAAAGGAACATTTAGGTTAGTCATGCAAAAAAGAGCTGCATAAGCACCAACCATCATAATATCGCCGTGAGCAAAATTAATAAGTCTTAACACACCATAAACCATAGTATAGCCAACAGCAATAAGGGCATACATACTACCCAAACTAAGCCCATTAACAAGTTGTTGTAAAAATAAAGTAGAATCCATAATCTTTCTATTTTTCCTTTAAGGATTGATAATATCTTTATAATTTTGCTTTTGATTTTTAATTTCTTTAACCACTACAGAACGAGTTGCATTTCCTGTTTGATCAATGCTAATAACACCAGAAACACCTTGATAATTTTTAGTTTGGTGAATTTTTTCATTGACGCACTTACTAGTAAGATTATCAACGCAAGCATTCATAGCATTTAGCATTACAAAATACGCATCAGCACCCATAGCCGAAAAATTTGGAACTTCTTTTGTTCCTTTAGCTTTTTCATAAACACTGATAAATTCTTTGCTTAATTTTGTAGTTGGATTATTAGCATCAAAACTATCTGTGAAAATATAACCCTCGCTTGCATCTCCAGCTAAACTAATAAAAGTTTGATCAGCAACTCCATCTGCAGAGCCCATAGGAATATTTAAACCTGCGAGTTTTGATTGTCTTGCAAATAAAGAAGCTTCACTATAATAAAGCGGTAAAAAAATAAATTCTGGATTTAAACTTTTAACTTGAGCTACAATAGCTCTAAAATCTTTATCACCTGAATTAACTCTTAAAATTCTAAGAATTTGACCACCATTAGACTTGTACTGTTTTTCAAAAGCTTTTGCTAAACCTAAGGAATAGTCAGTGCTTTGATCTGCTACAATAACAGCACTTTTGTAATTAAGTTTTGAAAAAACATATTTTGCTAAAGATGAACCTTGAAAACTGTCCATAAAACATACTCGAGAAGAATATATTTTTTTATCAAGCAATCTATCGCCAGTTGCAGCAGGAGCGATCAATGGAATTTTATTATCTTCTGCTACGCGCATAACTTGCAATGTATTAGCAGTAACCATTTCCCCTATAAGACCTATAACTTTATCTTGAGAAACTAAACGATTTGCTCCACTCGAAGATTCTAATTTATCACCTTTAGTATCAATAATAGCAAGAGAAACCTTATCTCCATTACTTAAAGTTGATTGCATTGAATTTGCAAGTTTAATCCCTTCTAGTGCACTTTGTCCATATGCTGCAGTAGCTCCGCTAAGTGGTAAAACAACTCCTATTTTGACTTCCGCAGCGCTTAAACTTAAACTTAGAATACTTGCTAAAATTAAACTTTTTTTCATTCTCTACCTTTATTTTAGTAATTATGGATTTATAATTGTTTTATAATTTTGTTTTTGATTTTGAATTTCTTTAATCACAACAGAACGAATAGCATTACCGCTTTCATCTATGCTAATCACACCACCAACAGCTTGAAAATCTTTAGTTTGATGAATTTTGCTATTAATACATTCGCTGCTAAGATTATCAACGCAAGCATTCATAGCATTCAACATTACAAAATACGCATCAGCTCCCATGGCCGAAAATGCTGGAAGTTCTTTTGTTCCTTTAACTTTCTCATAAGCTGCAACAAAATCTTTTCCTAATTGTGTAGATGGATTGTTATAATCAAAACTATCAGTGAAAACTACTCCATTAACAGCACTTCCGCCAAGATCTATAAAAGTTTGATTATTAACACCATCTCCTGCTGCTAAAAGTTTATCAAAACCAATTTGTCTTGCTTGTCTCGCAATTAAAGCAGCTTCAGGATGATAAATAGGCATATAAACAAAATCAGGATTTAAACTCTTAAGTTGAGAAACCACAGCTCTAAAATCTTTATCTCCTGAATTAATAACAAGTTTTTTTATAATTTTCCCACCATTATTCTTAAAAGAATTTTCAAAAGCTCTTGCCAAACCTAAAGAATAAACATTGCTTTGATCTATGATGATAACGGCATTTTTAAGCCCTAAATCCTTAGATACATAAGTAGCAAATTTATCTCCTTGAAAACTGTCTTTAAAACAAACTCTACTTGCATATTTCTTTTTATCTAGCAATTTATCTCCAGATGCCACTGGAGCTATTAGAGGAATTTTTTTCTCTTCTGCTATAGAAATAGCTTGAATGGTATTTGGAGTTGTAGCTTCACCAATAATCCCAAGGACTTTATCTGTTGCTATTAAACGATTAACTCCGTTTGAAGTTTCAAGTTTATCTCCTTTTGTATCTATTGTGATAAGTTTAATAACATCTCCATTTGAAAGTTTTGGTTGTAGCTTATTAGCCAGTTCAATTCCGTTAAAAACATCTTGCCCATAAGCTGCCACAGTTCCAGTTAAAGGTAAAACTACTCCTATATTAATATCCTTAGCATATAAGCAATTTACCATAGTTAAAACACTTAAAGTTAAAGTTAGTTTTTTCATAGCATTCCTTTTAATTATAGTTTTTACATTTTATTTTAGAAATATATTATGTTTTGTTTTTTGCGCAGGTTCTTCTTCAAGAAGGTCTTTTACTTGCAAATCAAGCGCAAAATTTCCACCTTTAATATAAGCAATAATATTATCTATATCCTCGTGGCTTAAATTTCTAGCATAAAAAGCCATTTGAGAAGCTGTTGTAGAGCTACTACTATCAAGAGTATAACCTATCAAAGCTCCTTTAATATCCTCAGGAGACATATCTTTTAAAATTCTAGATCCTATAACACTCTTTTCAGCATTATCTCCATGGCAAGTATTGCATTTATTTTGAAAATACAAAACCTTCGCTTTTTCCATATCATATTGCTTATTTGCATCAAAGGTATAAGTAAAAAATGATTTCAAGTTAATACCAAAAAGCGCAACAACAAATATTGAACTAATAAACAACCATCGTATAATCATATTTTTCCTTATTTTATTGTAATTTCCGTTTGTGTTTTATTTTGATATCTATGTGTTTTTTTGTTGTATTTTTTTTCTTTTTTAATATCATAGCGATAACGAACAGTCCCTGAAACTTCTATATCTTTAAAGACTTCATCTAACGGAGCTGCAAAAACAAAATGATTTAAAATCATACCAATTAAAAACATTTTTTTCATTTTTATTCTTTAAACACAAAAAACGATTATATCAAAAAAAGATAATCCTTGTTAATGACCACCTTTATGTAAAAAATAAAGTCCTACACAAAGAGCTAAAATCGATCCAGCAAGAAAAGCCATATCCACAGGAGTAGCAAATTTCATCTGTAAAACCCTTTGAAAGAAATTTACCACTAAGACCATAATGATAACTTTTGCAAGCTTGTCTTTTAATTGATCTAAGCTATGCACCTCTAAAACCTTGCTTTGTTTTGTTTGTTTAAATTCTTCTATTTCACTGATAAAAAGCTCATAAACTCCAAAAGAAAAAATAAACAAAACTAAAGCCATAAGATAAAGATCAACAGCTCCTATAATCAAAGCCACCACATCCTCATGCAAATCCACATTAGAACCTGCATCAAAAAAATAATTATAAGTATAAAATATAACTTTTAAAACATCATAACTTGCAATAAAAAACAATACAAAAGCTCCAATTAAACCAAAAATTACGGGTAAAATTGTAACAATACGACTTCTAACAAGTAAAGATTCAAATATTTTCTCTAACATTTTTTTCCTTATTTATTTTTAAATTCTAACCATTTTTGTGCAATACGCACAGCATTTGTTGCAGCACCTACACGAATTTGATCTGCCACACACCAAAGATGGAGTGTTTTTTTATCATACACATCAGCACGAATTCTTCCTACATAAGTTTCATTAGTATCGCTAGTCATTAAAGGCATAGGGTATTTTTTATTTTTAGGATCATCTATGACAACAACACTTGGTGCTTTTTCTAAAATTTCTTTAGCTTTTTTTACATCTATTTCTTTTTCAAAATGCATAGTAATGGCTTCGCTATGACTTCTTAAAACAGGCACTCTTACACAAGTTGCCGAAACTTCTAAATTTTTATGTAAAATTTTTTGAGTTTCATTGACCATTTTAAGTTCTTCTTTAGTGTAATCATTATCCATAAAAACATCAATTTGTGGAATAAGATTAAGTGCCAAAGTATAAGGAAAAGTTTGAGGTTCAAATTCATCAAGTTTAAAAGCAAAAAAACTTTGCATGGCTTCGACCAATTCTTGCATTCCTTCTTTTCCTGCTCCACTTGCAGCCTGATAGGTACTTACATCAACACGCTTTAAATTAAATGCATCATTTAAAGGTTTTAAAACTTGTACCATTTGTATAGTAGAACAATTTGGATTAGCAATAATCCCTGTTTTTTTCCAATCTTTAATATCCTCAGGATTGCATTCAGGAACCACCAAAGGAACATCTTTTTCCATTCTAAAATGACTTGTATTATCAATAACAACAGCGCCCGATTCTACTGCAAATTTAGCATATTTTTCACTCACACTTCCACCTGCGCTAAAAAAAGCAATATCAATAGGATTTTCTTTAAATACATTTTCAGTAAGCTCTTTGACTTTATAAGCTTTGCCTTTAAATTCTACTTCACTACCTACACTTTTTGCACTTGCTAAAGGTAAAATACTTTCCACTGGGAAATCAAGTTCATCTAAAACATTTAAAAGCTCTTCCCCAACCGCACCAGTAGCACCCACAATGGCTATTTTTTGTTTTTTTGACATTACTTATCCTTTATTTGATATTTTTTAATTTTTTCATTTAAAATTTTTATATCCATACCTAAAATTTGAGAAGCTTGATCCTTGTCATAATCTACACTTAAAAGAACTTCACAAATCAATTCTTTCTCTAAATTCTTTACATCTTTTTTTATACTTCTAGCTTCTAAGAACAAATCTTCGCTTGAAATTTCATCATCTTCGCTTAAAATACAAGCTCTTTGCACGACGGATATTAATTCTCTAATATTACCAGGAAAATCATATTCAAGTAAAGCATTTTTAGCTTCTTGGCTGAGCTGTTTTTTCTTAAAATCATATTCTTTGCAAGTATCTTCTAAAACCTTTTGAGCTATACCTAAAATTTCTTCTTTACGCTCTCTTAAAGGCGGGATATTAATAGGAACAGTGTTTAAACGATAATATAAATCTGAACGAAATTCGCCATTTTTTATTTTTTCATCTAAATTTGCATTAGTTGCACTGATAATTCTTACATCTATTTTGATGCTTTTCGTACTTCCAAGTCGCGTAATTTCTTTTTCTTGCAAAGCTCTTAAAAGTTTGGCTTGAATTTCATAAGGCATTTCGCCAATTTCATCTAAAAACAAAGTACCCTCATTAGCCATTTCAAAAAGCCCTATTTTAGTTGCATTGGCATCGGTAAAAGCACCTTTTTCAAAACCAAAAAGCTCACTTTCAATCAAATTTGCAGGAATGGCTGCCATATTAATAGCAACAAAAGGCTTATTAGAGCGTTTAGAATGAGTGTGAATATAACGAGAAAATACCTCTTTTCCTACTCCACTCTCTCCAAAAAACATTACAGAGGCATCAGTTTTAGCCGCTTTTTGACTTAAATTTAATGTTTTTTCTAAATTAGGAGAAGTTGAAAAAAAATCTTTATTTTCTTCTTTTTTTTCATTTTTTTTGCTTTTTTTATCGGCTGTTTTTTCTCTTATGATTTTAGCACGCTTAATAGCCTCGACTAAAGTATCAACATCAAAAGGCTTGGTTAAAAAATCTTTTACTCCCAAACGAACCGCTTCTATAGCACGACTTAAAGTAGCATTTCCTGTCATAATAATAAAATCATATTTATTTTCACAGGCTTTAACAAATTCTATGCCATCAATTCCTGGCATATTAATATCTGTAATAATCAAATCTGTATTCTCATCTATTTTTTTTAAAGCTTCAGTAGCAGATTTATAAGATTTAATATTAAATTCTTCATACTCTGCTAATGCAATTTCTAAGGATTTGCGCATATTAATATCATCTTCTACTATGACTAAATTCATCCTAAGCCTTTTAAAAAATTTCTGCTATAGTATCGAATTTGCGCTTAATTTTGAATTTGCTTTTTTTTAAGATAATAAATTATCGCATTTTGTTCGCCAAATTCCACGGTAAAACGCAAAGGTAAAATTTTAATATAAGTTTCACTTTGAGCACGTAATAAGTCGGTATTAACAATATCCTTAACACTGATTTTAGCTCCTATAAAGCAATCACTTAACTCATCTTTATGAGAATTTAAAAAATTAAATTTAATTGTTTTTAGCATATTATCATCAATTAATCCTAAAGAAGTTCGAGGTAAAACTTTTAAATCTTGATCACTATAAGAAATTTCACATACCCATTGTTCTTCAACATTTTCGCTTTGCGTCATTGCTAAGGATAAATTTTGATTTTGATGAAAGAGAATGAAATTTTTACTAGAAAGCTCTGCCCAAAAAATAAATTCATCTTGGGCAAAAAGCTTAAAGCTAAGAAAAATTAATAAGCAAACAATTCTTTCCACTTGTCTGCATCGATTTTAAGTTCTAAGTTTACTCTATAAAGCCCTTGATTAAAATTCTCATCAATAATACTTGCATTTTTTATCAAACCATTTACTTGCGCAGTAATAGTTGAACTTCTAAGCATTGCATCTTTTACAGTGTCTTTACCATTCACTTTCACACCATAAAGCTTACTTGCAAGCTGTCTGTAAGCATCGGTAATCGCTGCTCTTTTTGCTAAAGCTAGGGCTTGAGCAGTAGAAACTGTATTCATCGGAGCAATCCCTTCACCAACTGCTGTAAAACTAAGTTCCGTTTCGCTAGCATCTGGAGCCAACATTTTTTCTTCTCTGATAATATCACGCACATCATCTTTATCGACTTTTTGCACGATAACATCTTGAGATGGAGCAGTGCTATTTGCACTTGAATTTTTAGTTGCACTGTTTGCACTTGGTACACAACCAGCGAAAATTCCTGCTATTGCTAGCATAAAATAAATTTTTTTCATTTTTACACCTTCAAAATATTGTAATTAGTAAAATAAAAAGCAATAAGCGTTCCAACTTTAAACTTATTGCAAATCTAAACCAAAGTTTTCATCGCTTAACTCATCCTCATCATTTTCCTCTTTAGGACACTTAGCGATGCTAACCACCTCGTCATTTTCCACATTAACCACGATGACGCCACTTGTATTACGCCCTGCCTTTCTAATGCTTTGCATATCAACACGTATCATCTTGCCTGAACTTGTAAGAGCCATCAAATCCATAGTTTCATCTACTATAACTACGCTAATAAGATCTTTGGTTTTTTCTGTAAGTTTCATACAAATTACACCCTTACCACCTCTGCTTTGCAATCTATATTCTCCAGCATTGGTGCGTTTTCCTATACCTTTTGCGCTTATGCTTAAAATTTCTTGCTCATCATTTTCTATAACAACTGCACCTACTAATTCGTCATTTTTCTCTTTAAACTTAATAGCCGTCACCCCACGACTTACACGACCGATTTCACGTACTTTAGCAAGTGGGAATTTGATACACATACCTTTTTTGGTTACTGCAAAGAGCATTTTACCTTGTGTGCTTACACTCTCTTCATTTTCAAGATTTTCATCATCTAAATTTTCAATTTCTTGATTTTCTAAATTTTCTTCACCACCACTGACAAAAATTTCATCTTCATCTCTTTGAACAATAATAGCAGTTACCAACTCATCATTTTCATCCAAGTTGATCGCTCTAACTCCTACACTTCTGATATTTTGATATTCACTCAAATTTGTACGCTTTACAATACCATTTTTAGTAAAGAAACATAAAGATTTACTCTCATCAAAATCCGTGGTTGGAATAATAGCCATGATTTTTTCTTCAGCTTGTAAATTAATAAGATTTACCACTGCTTTTCCTTTAGCCGTTCTTGAGCCTTCAGGAATTTTATAAACTTTAAGCCAATAAAGCTGTCCACGATCTGTTACAAACATAAGCGTATCATGTGTATTTGCCGTAAAGAAACTTTCTATAAAATCATCATCATAAGTCGTAACGGCTAATTTTCCTTTTCCGCCTCGTTTTTGCTTTTCATATTGTTTACTAGGCACACGCTTAATATAACCACGATGGGTAATAGTTACAACCATATTTTCATTAGGAATCAAATCCTCAATATCAATATCATCATAATCATCTTCAATTTGAGTAATACGTGGCACATCAAATTTACTTCTAATTTCTTTTAATTCATCGCGAATTAAATTTTCAAGCAAGGTTTCACTTTTTAAAATTTCTTCAAGTCTTGCAATTTCTTTCATTAATTCTGCAAGTTCATTTTCGATTTTTTCTCTTTCAAGTCCTGTTAAACGACCTAGTTTCATATCTAAAATAGCATTGGCTTGAAGCTCACTAAGACCAAATTTAGCTACCAAAGAATCTCTTGCGGTATTATTATCAGAACTGTTTTTAATTAAAGCAATCACTTCATCTATATTATCAAGTGCAATTTTAAGACCTTCTAAAATATGAGCTCTTGCTCTTGCCTTTTGAAGTTCAAAAATCGTTCTTCTAATAATAACTGTTTTTCTATGGGTTAAGAAAAGATTTAAAAGTTCTAACAAAGAGAAAATTTTAGGTTCTTTATTGTGAATTGCCAACATAATCACACCAAAAGTACTTTCCATAGTAGTAGATTTAAATAGATTATTTAAAACAATTTCACTCATAGCCTCACGTTTAAGCTCTATAACAACGCGAATTCCTTCTTTATTGCTCTCATCTCTTACTTCAGATATTCCTTCAATTTGCTTTTCTTTAACAAGCTCTGCAATCTGCTCTATAAGCCTAGCTTTATTGGTTTGATAAGGAAGCTCATCTATAACAATAACATCTTTATTTGTCTTTTTTTCAATATGAGTTTTAGCTCGCACTTTCACACGACCACGCCCTGTGCGATAAGCTTCTATAATACCTTTTTTACCATAAATTATTCCACCTGTTGGAAAATCTGGGCCTTTAATAAACTGCATAATCTCTTCTAAGCTTGCATCTTTATTATCAAGCAAATATAAAAGTCCATCTATCAACTCATTTAAACTATGAGGCGGGATGTTTGTCGCCATACCTACAGCTATACCACTTGAACCATTTAATAATAAATTTGGAACCCTAGAAGGTAAAACATCAGGTTCACTTTCTGAACCATCATAATTTGGAACAAAATCGACCGTATCTTTATCTATATCTTTTAAAAGTTCATGAGAAAGTTTACTCATTTTTGCTTCAGTATAACGCATCGCAGCGGCGCTATCACCATCTATAGATCCAAAGTTGCCTTGTCCTGTAATACTTGGATATCTCATAGAAAAATCTTGAGCCATTCTAACCAAAGCATCATAAACTGCTGTATCTCCATGTGGGTGATAACGACCTATAACAGCACCCACTATACGGGCTGATTTGACAAAATCTGTTCTACTTTTTGCCTCATCATTTTGCATAGCATATAAAATTCTTCTATGAACAGGCTTTAAACCATCTCTTGCGTCAGGCAAAGCACGACCTATAATAACACTCATAGAATAGTCTAAATAACTACTTTTTATAGAATTTTCTATATCTACAAGTTCAATATCAGAATCTTTGCTAAAAATATTCTCCATAAAAATCCTTCTATTAGTTCAAAGTTTTGATTATAGCATATTAAACTTTTGCATCAGCTAAAACAAGAGCAAAAAGTACAGAAATTTTATTTTCTTCTAAAACTTTTTTAGCTTCCAAAAGGCTAGAACCAGTTGTTACAATATCATCTACTAAAATTACAGGTTCGTGAATGGTTTTTAAGAGTTTGTAATTTCTTTTATGTTTTTGACGAAATTCTAAACTTTTTCCAGAATATTTAATATGATTTTGTGCTTTTAAAACATTAAAAACAGGTTTTACAAATTTTGTTTTAAGATATCTAGCTAAAATAGCAGAATGTGAATAAAGCATATCTTCAACCTTATCATCTAAAGCTATAACATTAATTGTCATTCTAGGATCAAAAAAATCTTTAAATTTTGCAAAACTTAATTTAGCAAGCATTTTATAAACGAAATAACCATAAAAATAATGTTTAGAGTGAAGCAAGTGTTGTATCTCATGGTATTTATAAAAAGAATAGACTTTGAAATTATTATCAAGCTTTCTTGCATTTAAGGAAAATTCAGAAAGCTCTAGCTCACATAAATCACAAAAGCAAAGCAGAGCAAAAGCTCCGCAATTTATACACCTCAAAGTTCAGAGATTAAACTAGCTGCTTTATTTGCCATTTGTTTTATTAACAAATGAGTATAAAAAGTTGTTTCTTTTAGATCATCGAAACCTTGTACATCTTGCTTGGTGCGGATTGTAAATTTCTTATTTTTGTTTATATCGCTAACTTGTAAAACTCCTACTAGTTTTGAATGTAATCCTGTAGTATCTTGAGTTGCTCCATAAGATATAAATTCTAAATCAATCTTACTCACATAAGGTGAATTTTGATCGTTATTGTCAAGCACAACTATTCCTCTAGCTTCAAGTTCTTGTTTTAAATAAGTATAAAATACCGCATTAAAATTCACATCAACAAATAACTTTTTCCCTTTAGCATTTAAAACTTTTTGTCCTTCTTTTAAATCATAAAATCTATGCAAATAAACCTTTTTTAAAGCAATACCAGTGTCTAAAGTGCGTTTATTGGCACAACATTGAATTCCAACATCGCTAATGTATAAAAGCCCTTTAATCTTTGCTTCAAAGCCATCAGGACTTTCGCAAGAACTGCATTGAGAATTTCTAGAAATTTGATTAACTTGAGCAAAAGTATCTTGTTTAGTTGCACAAGCACTCAAAAATAAAATAGGCACTATAAAAATCAAAAATTTTTTAAACATTTTTTCTCCTTAGAAAATTATTTTAAAATTGTATTAAAAATACAAGCAAATTTCAAGCCAAGTTTTAAATTTATCATCAATCTATCTTTAAAACACTCAAAAAAGCTTCTTGAGGTAAATTTACCTTACCTATAGCTTTCATTCTTTTTTTACCTTCTTTTTGCTTTTCTAAAAGCTTTCTTTTTCTAGTAATATCCCCACCATAGCATTTTGCTGTCACATTTTTACCCATGGATTTAACAGTCTCCCTTGCGATGATTTTATTTCCAATACTTGCTTGAATGGCCACTTCAAAAAGCTGTCTAGGAACTATTTCTTTCATAGCGCTAACAAGCTCTCTTCCTTTACTTTGTGCTTTCTCATTAGGCACGATAATGCTTAGCGCATCAACATTTTCACCCGCCACTTTAATATCAAGTTTTACCAAATCCCCTACTCTAAATTCTATAGGTTCATAATCAAAACTCGCATAGCCTTTTGTTAAGGACTTTAATTTATCATAAAAATCCATCACAATCTCATTTAAAGGTACATCATATTCTAGCAAAACACGCTCAGGTGTGATATAGTCCATTTTAACCTGTATTCCTCTTTTGCGATTTAAAAGAGTGATTAAATTCCCTAAAAATTCACTTGGAGTAATGATAGTGGCTTTAACATAAGGCTCTTTTATATGATCGATTTTATTAACAGGAGGAAGCTCGCTAGGATTTTGAATTTTAACAAGTTCTCCATCGGTTTGATAAATTTCATAAGTCACAGTTGGAGCTGTAGCAATTAAATCAAGATTAAATTCTCTCTCAAGTCTTTCTTTGATCACTTCCATGTGTAAAAGTCCTAAAAACCCTACCCTAAAACCAAAGCCTAAAGCCAAAGAAGTTTCAGGCTCATAGGTAATAGAACTATCGTTAAGTTTTAGCTTATCCAAAGCATCTCTTAAATCTTCAAATTTATCCGTTTCTATAGGATAAAGTCCTGCAAAGACAAAAGCTTTAGCCTTTTCAAAACCGCCTATGGCTTCTTTAGCTTTGTTTTTTACTAAAGTAATAGTATCGCCTACTTGTACATCACCTACAGTTTTAAGCCCTAAAACCACCACGCCTACTTCACCTGATTGTAAAGATTGAGTTTTAATTGGGCTTAAAGGATGAGGATAAAAAAGATCTTGAACTATATGTTTTTTATCCGTACTCATGACTAAAACTTCATCATTTTTAGCAATACTTCCTTCATAAATCCTAACTAAAGCCAAAGCACCCAAATAATTATCAAACCAAGAATCATAAATTAAAGCCTTAGTAGGAGCTTTATCATCTGTTTTTGGTACAGGGATTTTAGTAATAATTGTTTCTATAAGCTCTTTTATACCCACTCCTGTTTTTGCACTCACGCAAATGGCGTCTTTACAATCTATACCTATAATATGCTCGATTTCATGCTTGACTTTTTCAATATCAGCATTAGGCAAATCGATTTTATTAATCACGGGAATAATTTCAAGATTATTTTCAAGCGCTATATAAACATTAGCTATAGTCTGTGCTTCAACACCTTGAGAAGCATCTACTACAAGTAAAGCCCCTTCACAACTTGCCAAAGAACGACTCACTTCATAAGAAAAATCCACATGGCCAGGAGTATCAATAAGATTTAAAACAAAATTTTCGTTATTAAATTTATAATTTAAACGCACCGATTGTGCTTTTATAGTGATACCACGCTCTTTTTCTATATCCATAGTATCCATAACTTGTGAACTCATCTGCCTATCACTAATAGCACCACACTCGCTAATAATCCTATCTGCAAGAGTAGATTTTCCATGATCTATATGAGCTATAATAGAAAAATTTCTAATATTTTTTACCGACAAAATTTCATCCTAAATATAAAATTTTAAAGCTAGGATTTTAACAAAATTTATGTTTAAAACAAATAAATTTTATTTTATATAAAAAACTTCAATTGAAATTTATATAAAGCATACTAAAATATAAAATGTTTGAAAAATATTTAAAATCAGCTATATTTTTAGCTCTTTATCCCTTAGCAATGTTAGCTTCTAATTTGCACGAATTTATAACACTAAGTCAAAATAATGAATCCTATCTCATTAAACAAATGCAAAGCGAACAAGCAAATTTGGACAAAGAACAAGCTTTTAGAAATTACCTACCCTCTCTTAGTCTAAACTCAGCTTATATAGCCAATAATAAAGATCGCTTCATCATCGATCCACAAGAAAGTTTATTTGCTAAAGTCTCTCTTAATTTTTTGCTTTTTGATGGGAGTGCTAGAGAGGCCAATTTAAGGGCTTTAGAAAGCAAAGAAAAATTAAGCCTTTTAGACAAAGAACAAAGCAAAAATTACCTTGCCTTAAATGCAATCACACTTTATTTCAACACCTTAAGTCTTGAAAAAATTTTACTAGCCAATCAACAAAAAGTAGCTTTTTTAAAATCAACTTTTGAAAGATTGCAAAAATTTTACGATGCAGGACTTAGCCCTAAAGATGAACTTGAAAGCATTAAAGCCAAATATCATTTAAGCTTATTAGAGCTCAGTCAAAATGAATTAAAACTTGCCAATATACAAAAAGAGATTAAAATTTTAAGCAATACAGATTTTAAAGTGCAAGGGAATGCTTTTTTAGAAAATCCGCAACAAGAAAAAAGTCAAAACTATGAAGTAATGATAGCTAAAGAACAAATCAATCTTGCTAAAGAAAGTGTAAATTTAGCAAAAGCTGAATATTTTCCAAAATTTTATATTCAAGATAATTTTAACTTTTATAAAAACAATTATAATCCAAAAGTTCCGGCTCCTTTTGCAAATTTAGCGGATCAATTCTTAGAAAAATATTCTCAAGGTAATCAATTTATTTTAGGTATGGAATGGAAAATTTTTGATTTCAATGCAAGGGCTAAAGAAGTTGAAAAAGAGCGTTTAAACGTTCAAATAGCCAATGCAAACGCAAGGTTTAGTGAGAGAAAAAATAAAGAAGAATTAAATTATTTAGACAAAAGTTTAAAAGTTTTACAAGAACAAATTTTAGCTCTTAATCTTAGCTTAAATGCTGCAAATTTAGCTTTTGAAAGTGTAGATAAAAAATACCAAGCAGGACTTGTTTCTTATGTGGAATATCTTCAAGCTTTAGAGGCTAAATTTAAAGCACAAAGCGATTTAGAGCTTGCTAAAAATGAATTTGAAATTACTAAAGCAAATTATTATTTTAATGCAGGTATAGATCTTAATTCAAAGGTTAAAGAATGAAAAAAATTCTATTTTTACTTCTTGCTTTTAATTGCGCCTTTGGCGAAGAAATTTATGCAAGTTTCAATGTAGAAGCATCAAAACAAAGTAAACTTGCCCTTGAAAGCATAGGTTTAGTTCAAAAAATTCCTGTAGAAATTGGACAAAAAGTCAGCAAAGGAGAACTTTTACTTGCTCTTGATCAAGAAAGTGAAAAAATAGCTCTTCAAAATGCCCAAAATTCTTATCAACTTGCTCTTGTAGAATACGAAAATACCAAAAGCAAAATGCAAAAAATCAAAGCTGTAGAAAATGTTATAGACAAACAAAGCTATGAAGATATGAAAGCTAAGTTTGATGCAGCTAATTTAAATTTAAACAAAGCAAAAATCAATATAGCTTATTATAAAAATATCATGACAAAAAAAGAATTGCGCGCACCTTATGATGCTATTATCGCAAATAAATTTATACAAGTGGGTGAAGGAGTAGGAGGAGTAGCTCAACCTTTAATAGAAATTTTTTCCTATCCACAAAGCAAACTGATTTTAAGTTTTGATGAAAAATACAAAGATAAAGTTAAATTAGGCGATGATTTCTTTTATAAAATCGATCAAAATGGTACAGAATTTAAAGGAAAAATCAGCCTTATCTATCCAAGTATAGAAGTAAAAACAAGAAAAATTTATGCTGAAGTGCAAACTACAAATTTAACACCAGGGCTTTTTGGCGAAGGTAGAATCATCACTAAAGATTAAAAATGTTTAAACTAGCTATAAACCGACCAATTACTGTGCTAATGTTTTTCTTAGCTCTTATGATTTTTGGGCTAATCTCTGCTTTTAGCATGAGTGTAAATTTATTTCCTAATGTTTCCATACCTCTTATAAAAATCACAAGCAAGGTTAATGGGGATTTAAATTTCGTAGAATCAAAAATTACCAAAGAGATAGAAAATGCTTTAAGTGAAATTGATGGAGTAAAAACCATAACCTCAGCTGCGTATGATAATTTTAGTGTGAGTGTAGTGGAGTTTAAACTGGGTAAAAATCTTGAAGTAGCTGCTAATGATGTGCGTGATAAAATAGGAACTTTAAGCCTACCTTCTAAGCCTGAAATTGAAAAAATCAGTTCAGATTCTGGTTCTGCTATTTCGCTTTTTTTATATTCTAAAGATAAATTACAACTCATGCGTGAAATCAATGATAAAATAAAACCTTTTTTGCAAAGAGTTGAAGGAGTAGGTAAAATCGAGGCTAAGGGGTTTTTAGAACCCCAAATTCGCATAGAATTAAAACCAAATGAACTTAGAAAATACAATCTTAATGCTCTTGATGTAGCAAATATTATCAAAAGTCAAAATTTTAAACAAGCCCTTGGCGAACTTAATAACAATCAAGATAACTATATCATCAAAGGCTATTTTGAAGCCACAAATTTAGAAGAACTTAGCAATCTTCGCATAAAAACAGGGGTATTTTTAAGCGATATTGCTAATATTTCAAGCCTTTATGAAGATGAAAAACAAAGTGCTTTATACGAAGGTAAAGAAGGGGTGCTTTTAGAACTCGGAAAAATCACAAATTATAATACCCTTGAAATGATTAAAAATGTCAAAAATGCCTTGCCTATTTTAGAAAAACAAATTCCAAAAGATATAAGCATTAATGTGCTTTACGATAAAAGCTTAAATATCCACAAGCACCTTTCTCAAGTGATTTTTGATATGGTTTTGGGAATTTTTCTAACCCTTGTAATTGTATTTTTATTTTTAAGAAATTTAAGTGCAACTCTCATTGCTTGCATAGCTATACCTACTTCTATCATTTCAACTTTTTTTATTATCGATCTTTTAGGCTATGATTTAAACCGCTTAACTTTCATAGCTTTAACCTTAAGCATAGGAATTTTTATCGATGATGCTATAGTAGTGATTGAAAATATTGCTAAAAAACTAAAAACTTATCCGCCTTTACAAGCTGCTTTTTTAGGTATCAACGAAATAGGTTTTAGCGTTTTAAGCATCAGTATAGTTTTACTTTGTGTTTTTATCCCTATTTCTTATATGAACTCTATACCAGGACTTTTTTTCAATGCCTTAGGCATAAGCGTTGCAAGTGGGATAGTGATAAGCTTTTTGGTTTCTGTATTTTTAATACCTAGTATTGGAGCAAGATTTTTAAATCCAAAAGAAAGTAAGTTTTATGAAAAAACAGAAGTTTTTTTTGAAAAAATAGAGCAAAAGTATGAAAATTTACTCTATAAAATTTTACAAAATAAAGCAAAATTTATCCTAGCCACTCTTGTTTTTGTAGGGCTTTCTTTTGCTTTAGCTACCCGTATAGGACTTGATTTTTTACCTATGGAAGATGATAGCGAAATTCAAGTTTTACTTGAAAGCAAAAAGGATTTAAGTTTAGAAGCCATGAAAGAAAAAAGTTTAAATTTGCTTGAAAAAATCAAAAATGATAGCAATGTCAAATACGCTTTTTTACTTGTAGGCTATGATGATGCCAAAGATGCTACAAAGGCTAAAATTTATGTTAAACTTAAAAATTTAGACGAAAGAAATTTAAGACAAAGTGCTATAGTAAGTTTATATCGTCAAAAATTTCAAGATGAAAGTTTAAAAATCAAAATTTTAGAACTTCCAAAGATAGAGGGTGCAGGCATTGATGATCCCGTGCAGTTTTTAATCTTAGGAGATGATTTAAACACTCTAAAAGAAGCTGCTTCTCGAGCAAAAGAAATTTTGGGCACTAATGCACGCATTGTAGATATAAGCGACAATGCTAATGCTACAAAAGATGAAGTAGCCTTACGCATCAACAAAGAAAAAGCTAAACTTTTAGATGTCAATCCTGAATATATCGCTGGGGTTTTAGGGTATTCTTTTTCGCAACTTAGCGTAGGAAGTATGGATAGAGGC
Organism: Campylobacter sp. BCW_6467; assembly: GCF_001762855.1. NCBI lineage: Bacteria > Pseudomonadati > Campylobacterota > Epsilonproteobacteria > Campylobacterales > Campylobacteraceae > Campylobacter > Campylobacter sp. BCW_6467. Next base: position 94,394 of record NZ_MJXP01000052.1, read on the forward strand.
AATTCAAAAGATGATATTATCCTAAGTTTTGCTCCAGAATTTAAAAAAAACATAGAAGCTTTAAAACGCATTAGTATTAAAAACAACCAAGGTGTAAATTTAGAACTTTCAAGCGTGGTGGATTTTATATACAGTAAGGATTTAAAAACTATCAATCGTTACAATAAAAACCGCTCTGTGAAAATCACAGCTGGAGTAAATGATCTTTCCTTAGGAGCGGTGCAAAAACTTTTACTAGATAATATGGATAAAATTTTAAATAATAATGCAAGTCTTAGCTATGCTTTTTCAGGCTTTATCAATCTTTTAGGTGAAACCGTGCAAGGTTTTGCTATGGCAGTAGTACTTGCTTTTGTTTTAATTTATCTTGTTTTAGCCGCACTTTATGAAAGTTTTATTCTGCCTTTAATCATCATGATAACCATGCCTTTAGCCTTTGGCGGAGCTTCTATAGGGCTTTTTATCACGGGGCATAATTTTTCGCTTTTTGTACTTATTGCCATCATCTTACTTTTTGGTATGGTGGGGAAAAATGCTATTTTACTTGTGGATGTGGCCAATAAAAAATGCCATGAAGGTTTAGATCCCGATAAAGCTCTTTTAATCGCTGGAAAATCACGCTTAAGGGCTATATTGATGACAACTTTTGCTATGATTTTTGCCATGCTCCCACTCGCTCTTTCAAGGGGTGCGGGCTATGAAGCTAATTCTCCTATGGCAATAGCCATTATCTTTGGACTTATAAGTTCGACCTTGCTTACCTTACTCGTAGTACCTGCACTTTTTAAATTTTGTTTTAAACTAGATAGCAAATTAAGAAAAATTTATGAGAGAGAAAAATTAAATTAACCAAAATGATTAATTTATTTTTTTAAGTATTATTCTTATAAAGTGCTTTTAAGTTATCATAGGCGATTTGTATTTTTTCAAACTGTTCTCTTGCGTAAGCTTTTTCTATTGCACTTTTTCCTTGATGAAAATCAGGATGATAAAGTTTTACCAAAATCAAATATTTTTGTCTGATTTCACTAAGATCATTTTGCGGAGTACATTCTAAAGTATTAAAATAATTACTAAAAAGCTTAGCTAAAGCATTAAATTTCCATTTCATATTTTCTTTATTGTGAATATTTTGGCGAAATTTTTTATACTCTTCTCGGTCAACTTCAAAATTCACGCAATATTTTAAATGCTCGCTCTCATCTGCAAAAGCTTCAAAAAGTTCAAGAGTATTCTCGTTTTTATATTCTAAAATTAGAATATTTGTCATTTCATTATATTCTATATTATGATCTTGAAAATAATTTCTTATATAGGTAACAAATAATTTTTCATTAGAACTTAACTTCATCAAAATTCTACCCGCAGCAAAATCAATCTTGATAAACAACATAGGCTTAAGCATATTATTTTGCTCAAAATTTAATCTAAAAGTTTTAAAATGAGCATCTTGTAAATTCTCTATACCTTCATTTGTACTTTTGCGATATTTTTGATCTAAAACTTTTAAGAAATAACGACGCTGTGGAATTTCATTTTCTTCAAAAAAAGAAAAAATTTTATTTTTTCGTCCTATGACCTTTGTGAAATTTTTAGTAATCAAGTCTTTAAAATACTGAAATACACTAATATCATCTGTATTAACATTGATAGTTTCTAAAGTTTGCACGATTTGCATCTATTTCTCCCATAAAACCTCATTTTCAAAAAGCTCTTTAGTGCCTTTTAAAATTTCATTGGGTGTATAATCGGCTTTATAAGATAAAGATTGACACTTTTTTACAAAATACCCAAGATAAATATAATCTAAGTTCATTTTTTTAGCTATTTGTATTTCATTAAGCAAAGAAAATTTACCCAAAGAAAAATACGAAAAATCAGGATCATAAAAACAATAAATGCTTGAAATTCCATCCTCTAAAATATCAATCAAATCAACACAAACGAGCTTATCTTCTATATAAAATGCAAGCTCATATCCAAAATTCATAAAACCATCGACATAAAGATTATAATACTGCTTAAAGCTTAAATCATAACGCTTCCAGTTCTTTTTTTCTTCCATAAAACGATGGTATTTATCATATAAAAACAAATGTTCATTGCTTAAATTGGGTGTTCTAAGCATAACTTTGGTGTTAATATTTTTATTTATAACCCTTCTTTCACTTTTTGAAAAATTATATTCATTAACTAAAATTCTAAGACTTAAACATTCATCACAATCTTTACAAATAGGGCGTGAAAAATACCTACCAAAACGACGCCAACCTCGTTTTATTAGCCCATTATTGATTTCTTTAGGGCAATTTTCAATGTATTTATACTCTATTCTTGAGCGTTTATCTTTTAAGTAAGGACACTGATCTTCAAGAGTACAAAAACCAATCTCAAGCATTAAATTTTCTTAATATCTGCATTTTTGATAAATTCGGAAAATTCATCCTGTAGTTTTTCTTGCTTTAAGAAAATTTCTTGCATTTCCTTATCTATGTTTGTTTCTTGATTTTTTTCGCGAATATCTTTAGCTAGTTTTTCTAAATTTTTTACGCTTGCACCACTCTTGCTTGATTTCTTCGCTAATTTTGGAGTATTGGCGTTAGCTTGCATTTCTTTTTTAATACTTTTAAGACTGTCTAAAAAATCCATCTATTATTCTCTACTTTCTCGTATTTTTTTAAGCGTAGCAGCTATTGCAGCTATAACTTCTTCTTTGTTTTCTTGATGACGATCTTCTGTTTTTTCTAATAATTCTTGCATATGTGTTTCTATGAAAGAGGTGTCTAAATACCCTCTTCTAAATTCTCTTGTTTTTGTAATGGCAATTAAAAATGGTATCGTTGTTCTAATATCATCAATCACAAATTCCTTCAAAGCACGCTCAAGTTTATTAACCGCTAAATCATAACTTGTTGCTTTAATAATAAGCTTTGCAAGCATGGAATCATAATAAGGCGGCACAGTATAGTCTTTATAAATATGACTATCAACCCTAACAGATGGTCCAAGAGCTGGGTAGTATTCTCCTATTTTTCCAGGACTTGGAATAAAATTTTTCCATACATTTTCAGCAGTAATTCTAGCTTCAATAGCAAAACCCCTAGGTTTAATATCGCTTTGTTCTAAGTCCAAAATTTCTCCTGCTGCAATACGAATTTGTCTTACAATAAGGTCAATACCTGTAATTTCTTCAGTAATTGGATGCTCAACTTGAATTCTTGTATTCATTTCCATAAAATAAAAGCGATTGTAATCATCAAGCAAAAACTCTATAGTTCCAGCATTTGTATAACCTACAGCCTTAGCAGCTGCCACAGCTGTAACACCCATGGTTTTTCTAAGATTATCTGAAATTCCAGGGCAAGGTGCTATCTCAATTACCTTTTGATGCCTTCTTTGGATAGAACAATCCCTTTCACAAAGATGGATAATATTTCCATAGTTATCTCCTAAAATTTGAAATTCTATATGCCTAGGATTAACTACATATTTTTCCATAAATACTTCATCATTATTAAAGTATGTTAAAGCTTCTCTTTTGCAAGATTCAAAAGCATTTTCAAGATCTTGTTCTTTATGAACAACGCGAATTCCACGTCCACCTCCACCACCTGAAGCTTTTAAAATAACAGGATAACCAATCTTCTCAGCAAAAATTTTAATTTCTTCCATGCTATAGGAATTTAATTTTTCAGTCCCTGGAACAATAGGTATGCCATTTTTAGCCATTAACTTACGAGCGATATTTTTATTTCCCATCTTATGGATTACTTCAGATTTTGGACCTATAAAAATAATTCCAGCATCTTCACAAGCCTTAGCAAATTCGTAATTCTCACTTAAAAATCCATAACCAGGATGGATCGCATCAGCACCACAAGCCTTAGCAATCTCGACAATACGAGCAACATCTAAATATCCTCTTATAGCATCCGTTCCTATGCGATAAGCCTCATCTGCGATTTTTACATGCAAACATTCACGATCAGGTTCTGTAAAAACTGCAACACTTTTAATATGTAAATCTCTACAAGCACGGATTACTCTAACAGCTATTTCAGCTCTATTTGCTATGAGAATTTTATGGATTTGATTCATAATTTGCCTTTTTTATTATATTTTTATTGTTAATTTTAGCAAATTTTCCTTACAAAAACTTAGCAAAAAATTTAATTTATTTTAGTTATAATAAAACTTTTTAAAATTTTAATTCCAATAAAGAAAAGTTATAATTATAATGGTTGCTGATAAAAGATTATTTTATTTAAGTTGTATTTTAATCACCATAGGAATAGTATTTTCATACTCTCTTACAGCTTTTACTGTTCTTTTTCTTGACTATAGCGAGTTTCATTTTTTTATTCGTCAGCTTTTTTTTGGAATTAGTGGCATACTTATAATGTTTTTTATTTCTCGATTGGATCCTGATAAAGCACTTTCTAAAAAAATTATTTTAGCTATTTTGATTATTTCTTTTATCTTTATTATCATTTTACCATTTTTACCTTCTGCATTAGCAACAGCTAGCGGAGGAGCTAAACGCTGGATACGCTTAGGCCCACTCTCTATCTCTCCTGTGGAATTTTTTAAAATAGGATTGATTTATTTTTTAGCATGGAGCTATACAAGGCGTATTGATGATAGCAAAAAAGCTATCAGACACGAGGCTTTAATTCTTCTACCTTATTGTATCTTAGCTTCTATAGTTATAGGATATATTTATATCACTCAAAACGATTTAGGACAAAGCGTAATTTCTTTCTTTTTGATTCTAGCTTTAGCTTTTTTTGCAGGAGCTAGTAAAAGGCTTTTTGCTTTTGGAACTTTAATCATTATGATGATAGGTATAATGGTAATTTTTAGTAACCAAAGAAGAATTCAAAGAATCGCTTCTTGGTGGGGGAATATACAAGATGCTTTTTTACCTATGCTTCCTGATTGGCTAGCAAATGCTTTAAAAGTAAGTAGCAACAGCGAACCTTATCAGATTTCGCACTCTTTAAATGCTATAGCCCATGGAGGAATGTTTGGTGAAGGCCTAGGACTTGGAACTTTTAAATTAGGCTTTTTAAGTGAAGTGCATACTGACTTTGTTCTTTCAGGAATTACTGAAGAAATAGGACTCTTAGGTCTTGGAGTTATTTGCTATATTTATCTTTGGATGATTTTAAGAATTTTTAGAATTGCAGGAAGATGCGAAGCTAAACAAGATTTTATTTTTTGTTCAGGCATAGCCTTACTTTTACTTTTTTCCTTTTTTATGAATGCTTTTGGTATTATTTCTCTTACTCCACTAAAAGGTGTAGCGGTTCCACTTTTAAGCTATGGAGGAAGTTCAATGTGGGCAATTTGCATAGGCATAGGATATGTATTAATGATTTCAAAAAAGGTTAAATTATGACAATAGCTTTAACAGGTGGCGGAACTGGTGGGCACTTAGCCATAGTGCGTTGCTTATTAGAAAGTGCGATTAAAAAAAATATAGAATGTGTATACATAGGTAGTCAAAATGGTCAAGATAAAGCTTGGTTTGAAAATGAAGTACGCTTTAAGGAAAAATTTTTTTTAAGCTCTAAAGGAGTGGTTAATCAAAGCAAATTTGGCAAAATCAGTTCTTTACTCCACACCTTAAAACTCTCCAAAGATTGTAGAGAAATTTTTAAAAAATACCACATCCAAGCCGTTTTTAGTGTAGGTGGATATAGTGCAGCTCCTGCATCTTTTGCGGCTTTATTCTCACATTTGCCTCTTTTTATACATGAGCAAAATTCAAAAAGTGGCTCTTTAAATATGCTTTTAAAACCTTTCGCTACGAAATTTTTTAGCGCCTTTGAAAAAGAATTCAGCCCTTATCCTGTAGCAAATAAATTTTTTGATAATGCTAGGATTCGCAAAGAATTAAAAAATATTATTTTCCTAGGAGGATCACAAGGAGCTAGTTTTATAAACGAACTAGCTTTAAATCTCGCCCCAAAGCTTCAAGAACAAAATATCAAAATCATCCATCAATGTGGAAAAAATGATTTTGAAAAATGCAAAAAACACTACCAAAGCTTAAATATCCAAGCTGATGTTTTTGACTTTAGTTCAAATTTGGAAGAAAAAATGAAAAATGCAGATCTAGCTATATCAAGAGCAGGTGCAAGCACCCTTTTTGAACTTTGTGCTAACACCTTGCCTGCTATTTTCATACCTTATCCTCATGCAGCTAAAAATCATCAATACTTTAATGCTAAATTTTTACAAGATCAAGCTTTATGTCAAATTTTCACGCAAGATTCGATCAATCTTGATGATTTTTTCAAAGCAATGTTAAAACTTAACTTAGAAGATATTTCCACAAGATTGCAAAATATAGCACAAAAAAATGGTGGGGATATTTTACTAGAAAAAGCACTATCTGATAACTTGGCTTTTATACGATAAATATCCAAAGATATTTACCAAAATCCCTACAAAAATCAACATCAAAATAGCAAGTGAAAAATTTTCAAATTTGTCATGCAAAAAACCTATAATCCATTGTCCTTGTGCTGCGATTAAATACCCAAAACCCTGAGCTAAAGCAGAAAGTCTCGCTGCTATTTGAGCATTAGAGCTTTTTTGTGCAATAAAAAGCAACGCAATGCCAAAAACTCCACCCCATGGAAAACCCATGATAAAAGCACTGATGATAATAGAAATTTTGCTATCAAAAATAAAGAGCATACCAAAAGCGATCACATACATACTGCACAAACTAGCTATGTAAAAAGTATGTAAATTTTGCCTTAATTTTCCTAAAAGTAAAGGGCCAAAAAGAGACACTGGAGCTGCAACAAGTTGAGCAAATAAAACCATACTTGTAGAAAATTCTTTATCAAATCCTTTTTCTACAACAATTTGAACATACCAAAAAAACAAAGAATAAGCTAAAAAACTTTGAAATCCCATAAAAAGAGTAATTTTCCAAGTTGTTAAATTTGTAAAAAGATTGATTTTTTTATAAGCTTTTTTCTTAATGCGAAAAAATCTACCATTTTTAGCTTGAGGATAGTAAACTACTAAAGCTACAAAAGAAAAAATAGCCCAGAAAAACATAGCTCCAGCTAAATCAAATACACTAAGCAAAGGTATAGCTAAAGCAATACCCATAATCGAAGAAATACTCAAAACAAGACTATAAATTCCCATTATACTTGCCATTTTTCTTGGAAATTTTTCTTTAATAAAACTAGGAAGTAAAACATTTGCAATTGCTATACCACAGCCCATTGCTAACATTCCTAAAAATAAGCCATATACACCAAAATAAGAACGAATAATTTCGCCTAAAAAAATTAAAAAAATTCCAAAAACAATAGCACGAATAGGAGAAAAATACCCCACAATAAAAGAAATACTTCCAAAAGCTATCAAAGGAAGACTTGTAAGTATGCCCGCTACGGTTGAGTTTAAATAATACTTATCTTTAATAATATCAATAATAGGCCCCACTGCAGTAATTGGGGCTCTAAGATTAAAAGCTACAATAATAACAATAATAACATTAATCCAAAATATCTTTTTAAAAGAAGCCATAAAAGCCTTATTTGTTAAGTTCTACTTTGAATATTTTACCTTCTGCCATCTTAGGAATCCATAAAATATTACCTTCAATAAATATATCTGCAGGACCTTTCATCAAAGGAAATTCAAGTTTTACAGATTTAACATTATCTAAATTATAAATATATCCATTTAGATTATTTCCCCAAGAACTTACCAATAAACCATCTTTATAAGGAACTATTCCATCATAAGATTCTTTTTCATTTTTAATTATACTGAGTTCTTTTGTATTTAAATCATAAGCCATTACAACACCGCCACTTACACCATCAGGATGATAACCAGCTATAAAAAGCTTATATTTTTTTCTATCTAGATATAACCCATTTGGACCGCCAAATTTTGCTAAATCAAGTTTTAATAATTCATCATATTGCTTAGTTTTTAAATCAACCTTTAAAATAAGCCCTGTGCCAGTATCGCTAACCAAAAGCGTATTGTCGTCTAATTTTTCTATGTCATTTAAAAAGATTGCACCTTTAATAGGTAAATTAAAAATTTCTTTTTTAGTTTTAAGATCAAAACCGCGTAAAACATCGATATCTACCACATAAAGAGTTTTTCCAATCTCCATCATGCCTTTTGGTGCATTAAGATGGGTTAAAAATTTATATTCTAGCACTTTGCCATTTTTATCAAGCTTAGAAATAAATCCATCATTATCTTTCGCCAAAGGTTCAAGTTTTTCTCCTACATTAGATACATAAACATAGTTTTTATCTACAAAAATACTTTCAGGGCTTTTAAAACCATCAAATTCTTGATATTTTAATTCACTTGCACCAAGCAAACTTCCAAGAAGCGCTAAACTTAAAACATATTTTTTCATATTTTCTCCTTTATTTAAAAATATTTTCATTGAATTATATTTATTTAGATAAAAAAAATGTGCTAGTTTTTTGATAAAAAATACAAGTTTTTTGTTTTTTGATATTGCTTAGGAGTTTGCTCATATTTCTCTTTAAATCTTTCAATAAACCAAGCTACTGAAGAAAAAGCGCACTCATTAGCTATTTCATTGATATTTTTTTTAGAAAATTTAAGTAAAATCTTTGCTTTTTGCAACCTTTTTTCATCTAACCATTTTTTAGGACTTTGTCCAAAACATTTCTTAAATTCTTTAGAAAAAGTTGCTAAATCTAATTTCGCAAAATTAGACATTTCATTTACGCTTAAAAATTCTCTACCACAATACTCAAAAAGTTGGGAAAGATCAAGGCGAAATTCTTTTAAAATTCCTGATAAAAAACTAATAAAATAAATATTCTTATTTAAAAGCAAATGTAAAAAAATCTCTTCAAATTTCAAACTCACTATAGGATCTAAAATTTGCGTATTTTCTTCAAAATGCGGTGAAAAACTTTCCAAAATTCCTTGCAAAATCTTATCATTTTTTACCCAAAAAATTTCATAGTTTTGAAACTTTTGATCTAGTTTAAAAAAATCTTTATACTTATAAATAAGCTCAATTAAAAATGCATTGTCAAAAAAAAATAAATAAGCTTCATAAACTCCTTTACTAAGTCCTACATTGCTTAAAGTATAGCTCCCAGCTTTTAAAAACAAAGTTTCATAAGAGTTAATCTTATAATCTTTTGATGCAGTGTGTAAAATTTTATATCCTTTGCGAACAAAAGTTAAAAGATGACTTCCTATATTAACAAAAGTAGAATGCGAAGTATCCGTTTGTGTATATTTAGCAAAAGTGCAAGATTTAATTTTTTTATAATTGACACCTTTTAATTGCTTTAAATCTTCTGGTAAAGAAAGAATTTTATTCATCGTAAATTTTGCCTACATTCTAAAAGATACTTTTTAAGATCTTTTTCTTTCATTAAAATTTCACGCATACAAACACCTGCTATATTTATATCTTTAAAATTTTCTATATTTTGAGCATTGATACCGCCTATGGCATAAAGTGGAATTTGACTAAATTCAAGTAAGGATTTTAAAAAATCAAGCCCTTTAGGTTCTAAACCCGCCTTACAAGAACTTTCAAAAATATGCCCTACAAAAGCATAATTTACCTTATAACTCATCGCCTCTAAAAGCTCTTCTTTGCTATGGACTGAAGTGCCAAGTATATGAAAATATTTTACTAATTTAGACTCTTTTCTTAGCAAAGAAAGCGGTGCGTGAAAATAACGATGTCCCAATTTTAAACACTCCCTATCAAAAAAATGCAAAAAACAAGTCACTTTTTGCTTTGTACAAATGCTTAAAACTTCTTTTGCTAAGTCATAATACTCAAATTCGCTTAAATCTTTTTCTCTTAAAACTATAGCATCTACCTTAGCCTTAGCAAGTTTTTCAATCTGCTTTAAGAAGTCTATTTCCACACATTTTCTATCGCTTATGGCAATGATTTTTTTATCCCACATAAATGCTATCACTCATCACAGCTTGCAAATTTGATCTTTTAAGCATGCTTAAAATTTCATCTACACTTCTATCATCTGAAATTTCAAACTGCTCATCGCCCTTTTTTTCGCCCTTATGTTCACCTATGCCCACACTCACTCCTGCGCTCATTTTAGTAGCCCCAAGCTTAATAACCTCATCTCTAAAACCTATTCTTTCACGGCTTGAAATGGTAATACCCGCAAAAGGCAAAAAGAGCCTATAAGCACAAAGCACTTGCAAAAGGCGTTTTTCACTCACATCTTTAGGATGGATTTTGGCATTATTGATAATAGGTCTTAAACGTGGTACTGAAATAGAAATTTCAGCATGCGGATAAGCTTGTTGTAAAAAATGCGCATGAAGTGCCGTAGCAAGGGCGTCTTTTCTAAAATCATCTATACCCAAAAGTGCCGCAAAAGCCACTCCACGCATACCCGCTTTTAAAGCTCTTTCTTGGGCATTAAAGCGATAAGGAAAAATGCGTTTTTCACCAGCTAAATGAATTTTAGAATATTTTAAAGGATTGTAAGTTTCTTGAAAAACAGTCACATAATCACAACCCTTTTCATGTAAAATTTTATATTCATCTTCATTCATAGGATAAATTTCAACGCCTACAACCTTAAAATACTCTCTAGCTATTTTACAAGCATTTGCTATATATTCTACACTTGCAAACTCCCTACCCTCGCCTGTTAACATTAAAATTTCTTCTAAACCACTTTTAGTAATGGCTTGCATTTCTTCGTGAATTTCAGCTTCATTTAGCTTAGCTCTTGCGATTTTATTGCCTTTTTGAAAACCACAATAAACACATTTAGAATTACAATAATTTGACAAATAAAGTGGGGTAAAAAGAGAGATAGAATTTCCAAAATATTTTTGCTTGACTTTAGCGGATTTAAAGGCTAATTCTTCTATGAAATCTTCTGCTGCGCTTGAAAGCAAAGCTTTTAAATGTTCTATACTTAAATGTGTTTGATTTAAAGCATTTTTAACATCTTTAGCGCTAAATTGACTCTCATCATAGCTTTGAACTTGACTTAAAACCTTGTTTAAAATTTCGCTTTTTATTTCCTGCATATGAGGTAAATGCTGCATATAATCTTGCATGATTAATCCCTTAAAAAGCCTGTTAATGGAGAACTTGCTTTAGCCTCGCTCACACTTGCCAAACCTGCTAAAAAAGCCGCTCTTCCTGCATTTACCGCCAAAGAAAAAGCTCTAGCCATCAAGGTTATATCTTTAGCTTCAGCTATAGCTGTATTTACCATCACCGCACTTACTCCCATTTGCATAGCTTCACAAGCTTGTGCAGGACTTCCAATACCCGCATCTACAATGATAGGCAAATCAATTTCATTAAGCAAAATTTGTATAAATTCCTTAGCACATAAGCCTTTATTGCTCCCAATAGGTGCTGCTAAAGGCATGATAGCCGCAGCTCCTGCATCACGCATAGCTCTAGCTGCGTAAAGATCAGCATGCATGTAAGGTAAAGGCGTAAAGCCCTCTTTAGCTAAAAGCTCACAAGCTTTAATCGTTTCATAATTATCAGGCAGCAAATACCTACTATCGCTTATCACTTCTATCTTGATAAGTTCTCCACAACCAAGCTCTCTTGAAAGCCTTGCAATACGTAAGGCTTCATCGGCGTTTCTTGCGCCTGAAGTGTTGGGTAAAAGTGTGATATTTTTAGGGATATAATCAAGTATATTAGCAATTTCCCCTGTATTTGCACGGCGTAAGGCTAGAGTGATAATCTGCGCTTTAGCTTCTTCTATGGCTGATTTTATAAGCTCTAGCGAATATTTTCCAGAGCCTAAAATAAATCTTGAATCAAACTCGTATTTGCCTATTTTTAATTTATCATTTTTTAAATTTTCTTGCATTTTTACTCCTTATTTGCTAAAAGCTCTAAAACAAGATTACTTTGATGTCCTGCACAAATATTTACCCTTGGTGCCATAAGTCCATTTCCCACCTTAGCACCATTTACCAAATCCCCACATACATAGAAATTTTTAGCAATTTTTCTTGTTTGTATGCTGTTGCTATCACCATAGCCCGCAAGCCCTGAAGCACAGATTAAAATACTATCTTTGTAAAATCTATGAAAATTTTGTGCCATCATCGCTTTTGCGATAGCACCATCAAAGGCTTCGCAAACTATATCTATATCTTTAAACAAAGACTTTAAATTATCCTCATCGATTTTTAAAGTGCAAATTTCAACGCTGATATAAGGGTTAATCTCGCTAATTTGCTCCTTTAAAGCTTCGGTTTTAAATTTACCCAAATCACTCACACGATAAGCTTGGCGATTCAAATTACTAGGCTCAATCACATCAAAATCAATCAACTTTAAAAACCCCACTCCACTTCTTGCCAAATTTATCGCTATATGTGAGCCAAGCCCACCTAAACCACAAACTGCCACGCGCCCATTTTTAAGTTTATCGTGAAGTTTTGGTGTATGTCTTGCTCTCATCATAGCATCTAGTGCATCTTTTGGAGGTAAAGTATTTTTTTCTATGCAAAAAAGCTCATCATCTTCGTTTAAAGCGATATTCTCTTTTGTTGCAAAACCATTGATAATCCAAACATCATTTTCATTTTTGCTGATATTTTCAAAAAATTCCAAACTTGTTTTAAAGTCTGTATCAAGTTCTTTGCCATTGAATTTCACTCTCATCAACCGCCTCCTACAAAGCTTACGATTTCAGCTTTATCGTTTTCTTTTAAAATCAAATTTTCAAATTCACTTTTTGGTATGATTTCTCCATTTAATTCTAAAGCGATAAGTTCGATTTTAAAACCTTTTTCTTTAATAAAATCCATAAATTTAAGCTCTTTTAACTCAAGCTTTTGTCCATTGATAATCATTTTAAACCTTTAAAAATTTTCTATCAAGTCTTTAAAAACAAGGCAAAGTTTTTCAAATTCTTCTATGCTTACTCTTTCATCAATAGCGTGAATTCTATCATTACAAACCCCAAATTCCACTACCTTTACACCGTATTTTGCAAAATATCTTGCATCACTTGTACCGCCTTTGGTATTAAGCTCTGGCACTTCATGAGTGATTTTTTGAACGCTTTCATTCATTTTTTGAACGATTTTATTATCGATATTTGTCAAGAAAGCTTCGCTTGATTGTTTTAGCTCTAACTCATAGTTTAAACCGTGACAAATTTTTTCTACATAGCTTTTTACATCTTCTAAGCTTGTATCAGGAGAATTGCGAACATTAAACATAAGTTTTAAATCATTTGGCGTAACATTACACACCCCCATACCTCCGCGAATATCAGTTATAACGATTTTTGAGGGACTAAATTCAGCACTTCCAGGATCAAGATCAAAACCCGCTAAAAGCTTTAAAACTGGTGCAAAATCATGCACAGGATTGATACATTTTTCAGGATAAGCAACATGCCCTTGTTTTCCGCGGATCAAAAGCTTTCCATTGATAGAACCACGACGCCCTATTTTAATGCTATCGCCGATTTTTTTAACACAGGTTGGCTCAGCAACCACGGCATAATCAGGTAGTATATCTCTTTCTTGCATCCATTCTAAAACAGCCTTAGTTCCATATATAGCTTCGCCTTCTTCATCACTTGTTAAAATAAGACTCAGCCTAGCTCCTTTAAAATCCGCATTCTTTGTCGCATCTACAAAGGCTGCTACTCCACTTTTCATATCTTGAGCACCCCTTGCATAGATAAAGCCTTCTTTTTCCATAGGCACGAAAGCATCACTACTCCAACCCTCGCCTGCAGGCACCACATCTACATGCCCACCAAAAGCTAAATGCTCACCCTCATCTTTAAATTTTTTAGTGAGTAAAAGGTTTTTAATGCCTTCTTTTTCTATGAAAAAAGCTTCAAAATCACTCAGTTCCATAGCGATGAAATTTAAAGCTCCATCATCATTTGGCGTAACAGATTTAAATTTTAAAAGTTCGATTAAAAATTCTTTTGCATTCATTTTTTATCCTAAGAAAGTTTTATATAATAAATTAAGAGCAAAATACTCTATAATTATAGCTGAAATTATATTGATTATAAAAACAACTTTTGCACTAAAAACATGACTATATCTTGCCACCACAAAAGCTAAAGCACTTACCCAAAAAAGTATAGCCACAACAAGCCCTAAAGTCATCAAATAAGCATGATCACTACTTAAAACCACGCTTGCAGCACTAAGCCAAAATCCTATCACAAAAGGATTTGAACCATTTAAAAAAGCTCCTTTAATATAACTTTTCAAAAGACTTTCTTTAAATTCTTTATGCTCTAAATTTAAGCTTTCTTTCTTTTTTCTTAGCATCAAGTACGCCATATAAGTTAAAAAACAAAAACCAAAAATCGCCAAAGAACGCATAAAAATAACATTGTCTAAGAAATTTAAAAGCCCAAATTGAAGCAAAAAAAGATAAAGCATATCTATACTAAATGCTCCAAGTCCTACAGCTATGGAATTTTTAAAAGCTTTTAGTGCATAAGTTAAAATCAAAATATTTACAGGTCCAAAAGGCACACTCACTCCAAAGCCCAAAAAAACTCCACTTAAAAAAGAATCAAACATTACCATCTTTCATAAAATTTTCTATATCAAGTGCGATTTTATCAATAGCGCTTATAATATCTTCTATATAGATTTTATCAAAATACCGCTCTAAATTTGCATCTTTTTCGTAGATATTTAAAATACTTTTTTCGCACATTGAAGCATAACGCCCTACAGGCAAAACCGCCCCACTTGTGCCTATGCTGATAAAAAGCGAAGTTTGATTTAACAAAGAATAAAGCGTAGCATAAGCAGGAGCTTGCTCTTCAAACATAACTATATTGTGTCTTAAATCCTTACTTTTGCATTTTGGGCATTGTTTATCTGTGATTTTTTCATAGCCTATATTAAAAATTTCTTCGCATTTTAAGCAGCGAAGTTCGGGCAAAAAGCCATGCAAATGTACTACATCTTTACACCCTGCACGCTCTAGCAAATCATCTACATTTTGCGTGATGACAAAAAGATTTTTACCCCATTTTTCTTTTAATTGTGCGATTTTTTCATGAGCATGATTTGGCTTTACATTTTGAAGTTGTGCCCTTCTTGCATCGTAAAAATCAAGTACTTTTTTAGGATTTTTTCTAAAACCTGTTGCAGAGCAAACCTCCATAACATCGTATTCTTCCCAGAGTCCATCATTATCTCTAAAAGTTTTAAGCCCACTTGGAGCAGACAAACCCGCTCCGCTTAATATCATAATGTTTTTCATCGCTAAACCTTATAAAATTTACAAAGTTTAGCGAAAAATGCTTTAAGAAAATAAATATTTTTGCAAGATTTTTTCTTTTTCTTTTTCTAATCTATCAAGTTCTATTTTATATTCATTGATTTTTTTCTCAATCTTGTCAGTTATATCTGCTATTTGATCTTGAAATTCCAAAGAAGGAAGTTTAACCCTTAATGCTTTTATTCTATCTATTGAAGCTCTAAGTTTTCTTGAAAATCCTTGTTTTTTACCAGCTTCATTTAAAACAAAACTTATGTATTTAGCATTTATTTTTGTATCATCAACCCTTAATACCCCACAATGATCAGTTGGATAAAACTTTTTATTTTTTGGTATAAATCCCACCATCCAATCTCCATCTATACCCCACAAAACAGAATCATTATCATAATCTTGCAAAATTTCTTTATTAACAAATCCAAATACTTCCAACACATTTGCACTATAAACAGGAATTTGTCCATTTTCAAGCAGCTCATTATTTAAAACTCTTTTTCCAATACTTAGTTTAAAAATTGGATTTGATAAAGCATATTCTTTAATTGTTTTATTAAATGATGATAAAAATTCACTATCCAAATTTATTTTACACAAATTATTAATTTTATCTAAAATAGAATTTAGCTCATACCCCCCCCCATCATCTATAATACCACATTTTTGAAGTATTGCTTTGATTAGCTTTTGGTACTCTTCTATACTCATTCTTATTGTGTTATACTGCTCTTCTACCTTTTCACACTCTGCTACGATTTGTTTTTGAATTTCAAGCGGTGGTTTTGGAATAACCATATTTTGCAAGATTCCTAAATTTATATTTTGTTGCGAAGTTATAATAACTTCGTTATATAATTGAAATTTAAAATAATCAATAGCATACATAAGATATTTATTTATAAATTCTTTATTTGGAATAATAGCTACTATAGCTTGATTTGTTGTCATATCTTCGCCTAATATTCCAACTCTACCAATAGTTGCATAAATTGAAACAACAACAGCACCTTTTTGTATCATTTTTGCATTAGAATTCTTAAAACCCTCTCTTGTAATTTTTTCTTTAGTATCCATAATAACTTGACGATTAGAGTAATCGCTAATTGTTAGCCACTTAATATCCCCATTCCAATAATTTATATTTTTTCTTGATGGTGTTCCTCCCATGAAAAAATCTCCACAAATTTTCAATTTAACCAATGGGTATTGAGACTTTATTTCTTCTCTTTGAGTTTTTGGATTTAAACTTATAGCTTTATTAAATTCCACTTTTTCAAAATCCATCATATCAACAAGCCTTGCTTTTGTAGCATAAGTCTGTAATTCTTGCGGGATAACATCAAGCGTATTTAAAAAAGATTTGTAAATTAAAGTATTAAGCTTAGTCTCATTTTGTGGATTACCTCTTTCAAAAAGTGGGCTCAAATAAGGCTCGTGCAATTCTTTTAAACCTTCATCACCTTTTCTATTGCTCCACTCATAACCTAAAAATTTCTTTTGTTCTTTTATATCACTTGGGGATTTTATGATTAAAACTTCTTGATTAAGACTTAGACAAAAATAAAGCAATTTATCCTTTTCGATTGCCTGAGCATAAGCTAAAAAGGCTTTATCTTCTAAATCTTGCTTATCTTTACTTTCTTTATAAATTTTAGATTCTTTAAGTTTTTTATAATCACTTGTTTGCCTAAATACATTGCGATAATCTTTAAAGGCTTCTAGCTCTGCAAGATTAGAATCTAAGTTTCCATTTAAAAAATTACTATAAAGCTCTTTATCAAATTTTCTAAAATCACAATACGCACTTAGATAATTTTGATAAAAACTTTCATTGTCTTTTAAATTTTCAGCTTCTATGCGTTCTTTAATCAAACTATAATCTTGAGAAATAAGATGATTTTCCTGTTTAAAAGTTTCTTTTTTGCGTAAAAATAAAATAATCGTATTTGTCCCTGTTGCTCCAAATGTTTGATTACCTAGCTCTACAATGGCAATAAAATCAAAATTTTGAAATAATATTTCTCTTGTATTTTTATAAATAGAATCTTTATTTAAAATAGAACTTGGTAAGATAATAGCAGCTTTAGCATTATCATTTAAAATTTGATTTGCTCGCTCACAAAAAAAGCATTCGATAGAATTATTTGTTTCTATATTTATATCATCGTTAAAAAGTTTATAAGTATTTTTAGATTTATCACTTAAAGTTTCTAAAAATCCTTTTACAGAATAAGGCGGATTTGCTATAAGCAAATCAAAACTATTTGATTCTATTTGTGGTTTTGCTTTTTCTCCTTCTAAATTATTTGTATTTGCTAATTCAAAAGAAGCAAGTGCATCAGCGTATAAAATATTGATTTCATTTTGTCCATACATTGCACTTGATACCTTAGAAACCTTACTTAAGCGATACTCTTTTTCAATACCATAAATATTTTTATAATGCTCTTTAAGCTCATCTTCTGTTAGATAACGCTTAAGCTCATTGGCATAGGTGTTTAAAAAATGTCCAGCACCACAAGCATAATCAATCACCCTTAAAGC
The DNA here is from genome assembly GCF_001762855.1 of Campylobacter sp. BCW_6467. Classification (NCBI taxonomy): domain Bacteria; kingdom Pseudomonadati; phylum Campylobacterota; class Epsilonproteobacteria; order Campylobacterales; family Campylobacteraceae; genus Campylobacter; species Campylobacter sp. BCW_6467. Next base: position 112,239 of record NZ_MJXP01000052.1, read on the forward strand.
TTTAGAGTTTTTGCTTAACATTTCTTGAAGCGGTAAAGAATACATAATAAATTCACAAATTTGAATAGGGGTAAAAAACTGCCCTTCATCTTGCTTCATACCTTTTTGCAAAAAAAGTTCAAAAAGATTGCCTAAAAATTGATTTGTAGAGTTTTGGGTAAGCTTGTAATTTGCAAAAAGCTCTACTATTTCTTTTAATACAAGTGCATTTTTTAAGAATAATTCTTTATTATGCACTTCTAAAAATGCAAAATCATTATTTGAATAAAATTTTAATTCTTTGATGTAATTTTGCATTACTTCTTTTAAAGTTTTTATCTTTAATTGCTTAAAGTCTTTTTCTATATCTTCATTAGATACAAAGGTAATTTTCTCTCCTAAGAATTCTTTCATAGCTTCTTTATAAAGCCACATTAATCTATCTTGCATATTTGCATAAGTATCTGCCATTACACCAAAATATCCAAATTTGAGATTGTTTTTATTAAAAGTTTCATCATAAATTTTGCAAAGAAAAATATTTACAAGTTTATCAAAGGCATTTTCCTTGCCTGATATATTATGCTTGCGTAAAATTTTTGCAAATTCGTGATATTTGCCTTCTTCTTTAAGTTCTTTAAGATTATCAAAAGTTGGAGTAATTTCTAAAATTTTATAGGCATTGACACTTGCTTCAAAAATACCTTGTTTAAAATATTGCAGTTCATAACTTTCTTTCCAAGTTTTAAAAGTTCTATATTGTTATTAGATTTTTTATAAGAATTTTGCAATTCCTTTTCTTTTAGATATTCTTCGTTATCGTAAGCTTGTATGATGTAATTTTTATATTCCAACTTATCAATAAAATCACTTGTATAAAGACAAAGATATTTTACACCTTTTTCTTGCTGAAAATAAGAAAAAAGCTGTCCTCCATCTTCTTGCATTCTATTCCATTCTTTTATAAACTCACTATTTTTAGAATCTGTGGTTTTACATTCTATAATCAAATAAGGATTGTTTTCATTATCCTTTACTAAAATATCAGCTTTACCACCTTTCTTATCCCTGCCAAGATTCCATTTTGGCTCTAACTCTAAATGTTCAGCCTTGTAACCTTTTTCTAAAAGTCTATGCACGCATTCAAAAACTACAAAATTTTCAGGGTGTGAAAAATTAGAAGTAGTTTTATCGTGAATTTTTATTTCTTTTGGGTAATTAATACTTTGGTTTTTATAATCTATTAAAAGTGTGTAATTATTGATTGTTTTTACATAATTTTCATTTTTATTTTTAAAGCCTAAGTTTTCTAAAACTTGTTTTAAATTATCTTTTGCAATCATTTATTTCCTTATAATTTTACCACCTTAGCACCAAAGCCACCTTGATTGATCGGTGCGTCATTAAAGCCCTTGACACTTTTATGAGCTTTTAAAAACTCTCTTACCGCAAAGGCGAGCTTTCCTGTTCCTATACCATGATAGATCAAAACTTCATCAAAGCCTGCAAGCAAAGCATCTGAAATAAATTTATCAAGCCTTGAAATAGCTTCATCACTCCTAAGCCCGTGCAAATCCAAGCTAACGCTAAGATTAGTCGGTTTTGCCACACTAATGCTTGTTTTTGCTACTTTTTTTGGCATTGCACCACTTTTTTTAAGCAGTTTTAAAGGCACACGAAGTTTAATCCCATCGCTTTCGACCATAGCATCGTTTTTAGAAATGCTTATGATTTTACCCTTAATTTTTTCATATTTTACAAAATCCCCCACACGCAATTCTTCATTTTGCTCCATACTTGGTAAAATGATTTCTTTTTTAAGTTCATTGGCTTTATTAAGACTTCTTTGCTTGTCTTTTATGTCTTTAAGCTGTATGGTTTTTTTAGCTTCTTCTATGGCTTTGTGAAATTTAAATTCTAAATTTCTCAAACTCGTACGCAATTCTTGTTCATTTTTTTCTTTTTGATCTTTTAAAGAAAGTAAAATTTCATCAACTTTTCGCTCTTTTTTCTCAACATTTTCAAGCTTAGCTTTTAGTTCTAATTCAAGATTGATATTTTTACCCACAAGCTCTTCTAAATTTTCTTTATCCTCGCCATAAAGCTTTTTAGCCTCGCTAACTAAATTCGGCGGAATCTGATAACGCAAAGCGGTTTCAAAGGCATAAGATTTTCCTATAGTACCTTTTAAAAACTCATATTTTGGGCGTGAAAGCTCTTCATCATATAAAGCAGCAATGAGTTCAACTTGCTCATTCTTTGCTAAAAGCATAGCAAGGCGTTTGTGGTGCGTGGTGATGATGATTTTAAGATTATTAGCTATGAGTTTTGAAATTAACACACTATACAAACAAGCCGCTTCTTCAAAATCTGTTCCAAGCTCTATTTCATCAATACCTAAAAGCAAATTTTTCTTAGAAAAAAGTCTAGAAAAATGCAACATTCTTCCTGCAAAAGTTGAAATGTCGTTTTTAACATTTTGCGGATCTTCTATGATGGCATCAAATTCTTTAAAAGTACCAATTTTACTTTCACTTGCTTTGATATGCATAGGCAAAAGATGTTTAGCTAAAAATGCTGCGCTTAGCATGGATTTTAAAAGCATGGATTTTCCGCCTGCATTTACCCCTGTGATGATTAAAACTTGTTTTTTAAATTCCAAACTCACGCTTTTTGGATTTTTTAAGGCAGGATGAGCGAAATTTTTAAGCACTAAATCCGTACTTTGATCACACAAAACAAATTCAAAATCCTTTTTTTTAGCAAGCAAAACCCTAGCACTATAATGATCAAAAAGATCAAAGGCTGTATTGATAAATTTTAAAAAAGGTAGGTTTTTTGCTAAAAAAGCTGAGAAATTTTTAGCGTATTCATAATAAATTTCTTCTTTTTGATTTTTGATTTTTTCTATATCATTTTGCAAATTTTCAACACTTAAAGGCACGATATAAAAGCCGCCACCGCTACTTCTACCTATGATTTTTGCTTTAATAGCGTGATTAAACCCACCTCTTACAAGCAAGGCTTCAAGATTGTTTATAAGATGGATTTGTGTATCGATAAGATAAGGCATCAAAGCTTTTGTGTAGCAAAATTTCTTAAACTCAGCTATTATGCTTTCATTTTTTAATCTTAAAGCAGTATTAAGATTTACAAGTCTTTCATCTAAACTTTCTTTTAACTCCCCTTTTTCATCGAAATTCAAACAAAGCTCCAAAGCCCCGCTAACAAATTCTATCTTTTGTAGCCAAGAGTCTAAATTTGTTCCTAGTTTTATTTTTTTTAACTTTTCAAAATAACGAAAAATTTTTACAAATTCAAAAATTTCATCTAAATGTAAAATTCCTTGTTTGCTTAAATGAACTAAGGCTTTATCAAGATTGCTAAGCTCTGGCATAGTAGGAAATTTCACCTCGCAAAGCTCATGTATGCGTTTAAAATGAAGATTAGAATCTCCTTGTAAAAAAATCTCCTTATCTCTTGCAAAAAGGGCTTTAAACTCTTCTAAATAGCTGTTTAAATCAAGCTTTGAGATCAATTCTTCTTTTGTATCATTCATCATTTAACCTACAATCTTTAATATCTATGATTAAAGAATTAAAACTTTGATTATTATCCTTTGAAATAAAACTTCCTGTACCAAATTCATAATTAAAATACGCCTTAGAAACATTGATATCTTTACATAAAATATTTTTATTTTGATTAAAAGCTACGATAATATCTGTTCTTAAATGACTTTTTTGTGTGTTTTCAAATTCAAAAAATACTGCTAAAACAATAAAAATCACAAGCAAAATACCAAAAAAAGGTTTAGTTTTTTTGCCTAATTTTTCACGCAAAGCAAAAGTGATTAAGGCTAAAATTAAAATAATTAAAAAATATAAAAAAAACCTACTCATTTTTTTGCCTTAATTTGTTGCTGATATCTCCTGCACCAAAACCTATAATAAGCCCTTCTTCAAAAACTTGCCCCTTAGAAGCCACCAAAAATTTACCCTCTCTTTTGATATCTTCTACAAATAAAGCCTTAGGAAAAACCGCTTTTAAATCAAGCCCTATAGGCTCTTCTCCTGCAGCATAAACAGGTAAAATTATAAGCTCGTCTACACCTTCAAAAGCCTTTGCAAATTCCTTTAAATTTGCAGCCAAACGCGTGTAGCGGTGGGGTTCAAAGATAGCTGTGATTTTCTTATATCCGCCTAATTTTGCGTATTCTTGTGCTGCACTTAAAGTCGCTTTTATTTCGGTGGGATGATGACCATAATCATCGATTAAAACCAAATTTTCATCAGCATGTAAAATATCAAAACGCTTTTTAATACCTTGATAATTTTTAAGCCTAGTTCTTATCGTTTCTATATCTAAGAAATTTAAAGCCGCCAAAATCGCCAAAGACGCATCAAGGGCTAAATGATATCCCATGCCAAAAACCTTAAATTTACCTAAATCTTTCAACTCAAAGCTTGTAAAAGGTTTGAAATTTTCTATACACATGGTGCAGTTTTTGATATCTTTGCTTGGATAAAGTTTGATTGACTCATTTTTATAATTTTTCAAAAACTCATCTTCAGCATTAATCACGCGAATTTTAGCCACATCTAAAAACTGCGTATAAGCATGATGGAGTTTTGAAACTTCATTGCCATAATGATCTAAATGCTCTGCTTCTGCATTAGTAACTATAGCCAAATAAGGATTTGAATTTAAAAAAGAACTATCGCTCTCATCAGCTTCAAAAACAAGGTTTTGGCTTTCTTTATAAATCATATTTGAACCAAATTCTTTTAAAATCGCTCCGATAATCACAGAAGCATCATCAAGCAAAGAAGCTAAAATACTTGAAGTCGTACTTTTTCCATGTGCTCCTGCAACTGCAAAAACGCGCTTATCTTCTAAAATAAGAGGTAAAGCCTCTTTGCGTGAAAGGCATTTAATGCCTAATTCTTTAGCGTATTTAAATTCAGGATTTTCTTCTTTGATAGCAGCAGAATAAATAACTAAATCTTTGTTTAAAATATTGTCTTTATGATGAGGGATGCTGACCTTAACCCCTTCTTTTTCTAGTTCTTTAGTGATTTTACTCTCTTTAAGATCACTTCCGCTAATTTTAAAACCTTTTTCTTTTAAAAATCTTGCTAAAGCGGAAATTCCTATACCGCCTATGCCGATAAAATGGATATTTTGCATCATTTAAACCTTTATACTTTAAAGGCCAAATTTTAGCACTTTTTTACTAAAAAGAAAATATAAATCCTATTTTGAAATGCCTAAACGCTCGGCTAATTGATATAAATTTAACTCTCTATAAAATTTATCAAAGTCTTTAGTATAACCATCAAGGTTAAAAGCTTTATTCATATCTTTTAAAGTATCATTACTTTCAAAATAATACCCTTTACCGCCACTATAAATACCTTTTTTATCAATCCATACAGCATCGTTGATCCCAAATTCTAATTTCTCATCACTTGGTCTTGCTAACATATTTCTTCCGCCTACGCTTAAATACTTGACATTATTTAAACTTAAAGCATAAAGAGTTGGAAAAATATCTTTATGAGATCCTACACGATCTTTATCATAATAAATATTATCTTGCAAATCCTTAGGAATATAAAGATAAAAAGGTACACTATAAGCAAAAGCTTTTTGGGAATTTAAATCCATACTCATTTCGCGTACTCTATGATCTCCAGTTGCTGCTATAATAACACTATTCTTAAATGGACTTTGTTTTACTTTATCTAGAAATTTTCCAAATTCATTATTTGCATAAGTATAAGCTTTGATAATATTATCTTGTTTATCTTTTTCATAAGGAAGCATATTAAGCAAAGTTTGTGGAATGTTTTGTAATTTTGGCAAATCATTTTGTGGAATTTTATAAGGTGGATGATTGGATATGGTAAGAGCAATTATAAGGGTTTTATGTGGATTTTTTTGAAGCAAGTCATAAACTTTTTTATATAAAAACTCATCAGCTATCCCATAACCATTTTCACTATCTTTTGCTCCATTATACTCTTTCATTAAAATATTTTCATCTATAATCTCATCTACTCCCAAAATACTGAGATAATTTTTAATATTTTGCCAAGATCCATTACCTGCACTTACAAAAATCACCTTATATCCTGCTTTCTTATAAACAGCAATAGGTGTTAAATCCAAATAAGTTTTCTGAAATTTACTTGTAGAAATATTAGAAAATGGACTTACAAAAAATAAGTTTGCAAAACTTGGTATAGTTCCATTACTAGAACTCAAAAAGCGTTTGAATAAAAAATCTTGCTTAAAATGTTTATCTAATGAACCTAAAAAATTATGTTCTGTATTTGTAAAATCAGCCAAATTAAGCCCAAAACTTTCCATTAAGTTAACAAATACACTAGGATGATTCTTTTCAGCTTTTAGATTTATAGGACTTTGATGCAAATAATCAAAAAGTTTTTCTTTAAGTTCTTGTGCTTTCAAAGGTGTGATAACCTTCAAAGCCGCTTCTTCTTTATATTGTTTTAAAGCCCAAGAAAATGCCATAATTGGATTTAACATTGTATCATTTACAACACTATACTCACTAAAAGAATAATTTTGTACATTTATAGCCACATGCTTAAAGGGGCCCCTTAAGGCTATAACATAAACAATAATTAATATTAAATTTAAAGCTATCAAGGGAAATAATCTTAAATTAACAGGTTTTAGCTTTAAATTTAATATTTTCAAATTTAAAAAAAATACAAAAACTCCAAAAATCAACATTAAAGCTAAAATTTTTAAAATTGGATAATCATGATAAATAATACTTAAAATAGTTTTTGTATTATCATCTTTTAGAGTAAACATAAAAATATCAAATTTAGTCTTGTAAATTTCGTAATAATAGTATTTTACATAAGAAAATCCTATACAAAGACAAGAAAGAACAATTATATAAACGCTTGAAAAAATGAAATAAAAATTTTTACTATATATTACTAACTTATTATTTATTTTTATATTAGAAAAAATTAAACTTAAAAAACCACAAAGCAAGAATGGTAAAAACGCTGCGCTTAAAAATCTTATATCATGAAAAACACCCAAAAGATACATTAAAAAGATTTCATTTTTATCACTAATTAAACCTGTAGGGATGAAAGAATTTTGCATTAAAATACGATTAATGGCAAAAGTTACTATAAATAATACGCTAAAAATAAAAATTTGAAGTAAAATTTTTCTCATATTTACCTTCTTTAAAAATTCTTAAGAATTTTATCAAAACCCCAAAGTTTTCTTGCTTCATCACTTTTTTTAGGCTCTATAATAAGCATTTCTTCTTCAGAACCTAATTTACTTTCTATCTCGCCAAAAGCATTGATAAACAGAGTATCGCCGTAAAAATTCCACTCATCTTTTGTTTTGCCTATGCGATTTACTCTTAAAATGCTTGTAGAATTTAAAAAAGCTCTTGTTTTTAAAAGTTCTTCCCATCTTTGTTTACTTTCAAAGGTACAAGCACTAGGAACGATAACCAAATCAATTTTTTTCGCCATAATCTGTTGCCAAAAAATATCAAAATGCGTCTCAAAACCAAAAAGTAAAGCACATTTTAATTTTTCATAATTAAAAGTAAAAATTTTTAATTCTGATGGAGTTTTGTTGCTGAAAAATTTTTCTTCATTCCAATGTTCATAAGGCATTAAAATTTGCTGTTCATAACTTTTAACACCATTTGGAGTCACTTTTAAGCAAAGTTTTTTATAACTTTTAGCTTCAACGCTTACATAAGGAGCGATGATTTCTAATTCGTATTTTTTAGCAAGTTTAATCAAGCTTTCTTTTTTAGCTTCACTTTGTTCTTTTATCATATTTTTTGGCATATGCAAAAGTTCTGTAAAAAAACTGTTGATCACATATTCGCCCAAAACTACTAAATTTGCCCCATTGTCTTTTGAAGCTTTGAGATAATAATCAAGCCTTGATTCACTTAAAGCTAAAGTTGGAAACTGTAAAGCCGCTATTTTACTCATCGATTTGCTCCACTTCTAATTTTGCTTTTTCAAGCTCAAGTCTTGCTTTTTTGATACTTTCTAAACCCTCTTTGTAAATTTTTACACTTTCATCTAAGGCAAGCTCTTGATTGTTTAATTTTTCCAAAGATTCATTAGCGTGTTTTAAATTTTCTTCAAAACTCATTGATGATTGACCTTGTAATTTGGTGCTTCATGAGTGATAGTAACATCATGTACATGACTTTCTTTAAGCCCTGCGGTAGTAATTTCAACAAATTCAGCCCTTTTTTGAAAATCTTCTATATCTTTAGCTCCAACATAACCCATAGAAGAACGCAAACCTCCTAAAAGTTGATGCACCACGCTTCTTATACTTCCTATATAAGGAACGCGCCCTTCTATACCTTCAGGAACAAGTTTATCTTGAGCAGTACCTTGCTGAAAGTATCTGTCTGAACTTCCCTTTTGCATAGCCCCAAGCGAACCCATACCACGATAAGACTTATATTGTCTTCCTTGATAAGTAAAAAGCTCTCCTGGACTCTCATCTGTTCCAGCTAAAAGCGATCCTATCATAACAGAACTCGCACCTACGGCTAAAGCTTTTGCAATATCACCTGAATACTTAATTCCACCATCAGCTATCACAGGAACGCCAAATTTATTTGCTTCTTCCACACACTCATCAATGGCTGAAATTTGAGGCACACCCACACCTGAAACAATACGTGTGGTACAAATACTTCCTGGCCCAATACCTACTTTAACCGCATCTACTCCTGCTTCACAAAGTGCTTTTGCTGCAGCTGCAGTGGCGATATTTCCTGCGATAAGATCTAAATTTGGATATTTAGCTTTAATCGCTTTTACTGTATCAATAATACCCTTAGAATGTCCATGCGCAGAATCAAGCACAACAACATCAACACCCGCTTCAACTAAAGCATCCACACGATCCATTTGTCCTACTCCTATAGCCGCACCCACGCGTAATCTTCCAAAATTATCTTTATTGGCATCAGGATATTCTTTGCGTTTTTTAAGATCTTTTATAGTGATAAGTCCTTCCAAGCGTCCTTGTTCATCAACTATAGGAAGTTTTTCTACTTTGTTGGTACTGAAAATTTTTTCCGCATCATCTAAAGTACAACCCTTTGGAGCAGTGATTAAAGGCATTTTAGTCATAACATTTTCAACCAAATTTGAAAAATCGCTCTCAAATCTTAAATCACGATTGGTAAGTATGCCTATTAGTTTCTTATCTTCATCTACTACAGGAACACCTGAAATTCTATACTCTGCCATGATTTCTAAAGCCTCTGCAACACTTGCTTTAGGACTTACAAAAATAGGATCGATAATCACCCCGCTTTCACTTTTTTTCACTCTTTTTACTTCTCTAACCTGCGAGGCTATATCCATATTTTTATGAATCACTCCAAGTCCTCCAAGTCTTGCCATCATAATAGCAGCCCTGTGTTCAGTAACTGTATCCATAGCCGCAGAGATTAAAGGCATATTTAAAGTGATATTTTTTGTCAGTTTAGTATGAATTTTTACTTCCTTAGGTAGAACTTCAGAATACCCAGGACGCAATAATACATCTTCAAAAGTTAAAGCTCTTTTTACAATTTTCATCTTTCATCCTTAATTTTTAATCATTTGTTCTAAACTTAAAGCCCCATCTAACAAGGTTTGTTCATCATAAGCTTTGCAAATCAGTTGTGCTGATATATTAAGCCCTTCTTTATCTTTTGCAACAGGCACACTAATGCCTCCAAGCCCTGCTAAATTTACAGAGATAGTATAAACATCTTCTAAATAAGTTTGCATAGGGCTTTTTTGGGTATCAAATTTAAAAGCTGTCGTAGGCGTTACAGGCATAAAAATAAGATCACAATCTTGCAAAATTTCTTCATATTTTGCCTTGATAAAAGCTCTAGCTTTTTGTGCTTTGATATAATACGCATCATAATATCCACTGCTTAAAACAAAAGTTCCTAACAAAATTCTTCTTTTTACTTCTTCGCCAAAACCTTCGCTGCGTGTATTTACATACATTTCTTTTAAATTTTGGATATTTTCAGAACGCTTGCCATAACGCACCCCATCATAACGACTTAAATTTGCACTTGCTTCAGCTGTTGCAATGATATAATACGCTGCGATATCAAACTTAGAATCAAGCAAATTTTTATATACAATCTTATGTCCATTAGCTTTTAACATATCTATGGTTTTTAAAAGTGCGTTTTTTACTTCACTATCTGCATCATTGACATAATTTTCAATCACTGCGATTTTTAATTTTTTATTTGCATTTAAATTTGGAACGGTTTTGATAAACTCGATATTTGCACTTGTGCTATCCATTTTGTCATATCCTGCGATCGCATCATATAAAATTGCCGCATCTTCTACATTTTGCGTTAAAACCCCGATTTGATCCAAACTTGAAGAATAAGAAGCTAAGCCATAGCGACTCACTCTTCCATAACTCGGTTTAAATCCTACACAACCACAAAAAGCCGCAGGTTGGCGTACAGATCCACCTGTATCAGAACCCAAACTTGCCAAAGCCAAGCCACCCGCTACCGCAGCAGCACTTCCACCACTTGACCCACCTGGAACACGCTCAAAATTTAAAGGATTTAAAGTTTTTCCATAACAAGAACTCGCTGTTGAACTTCCCATAGCAAATTCATCCATATTGCAACGCCCAAAAGGAGAAAAACCATTAGCTTTTAAATTAACAATCGCACTTGCATCATAAGGAGCAATATAACCTTGTAAAATCTTACTCGCACTAGTAAGCTCCCAACCTTTTACACTGATATTATCTTTTATAGCTACAGGCACACCTTCACCTGAAACGCTTAAGTCTTTATCTAAAAATTGTTCAATATAAGCACCTAATTTTTTTTCTTTTTTTGCTTTTTCATTGAGTTCTTTTTTTAAATTTTCAAGTTCTTCTTTGGAGTATTTTAAAGCTTCTTTTAAAGTTATCATTTATTTTCCTTTGTTTTTTTGATCAAAAATACTGCTAAAGCACTAAAAGCCAAAACCACCGCTATAGTTGTGATGATAATACTATTTGGAATAGGATTTTCTAGCATTGAACTCCTTTTAAAACTTCTTCACATCTTAAACAAGGTGTTTCTTCATTTTTACTTTGAAGTTTCCAACATCTTGGGCATTTACAAAGTGAAGCTTTGGTGATTTTAAATTTCTCATTCTCTACTTCAAATTCAGCCAAAATTTCTTCATTTTCATTGCTGATTTGACTTACCATAAACCAATCGGCTAATTCCTCATTTGGGAATTTATTAAAACTGATGTTTAAATTTAATTCCAAAGTAGATTTAATGATTTTATCTTTTTTAAGTATATCAATTTGTTCAAAAAATTTCTCTCTAGCGCTCATTAAAAATGTATCATCTATACCAAAATCATAATCAAAATCTTGAGTTAAACTCAGATCAAATACATCTTTTGCATCGCCTTTGATTAAAACATTAGCATGTTCTAGAGCCTCATCTACACTATAGCTTAAATTTGGAGCAAGTAAATTTAAAAGCTCTTTTGCCATCAAAGCCATAGCCACTTGAGCAGATTTTCTTCTTTGGGCATTTTCACTATCGCAATAAAGCCTATCTTTACTGATATCAAGATAAATCCCACTTAAATCCGCACTTAAAAAATTTAAAAGCAAACTAAAACCTTTGGCAAATTCATAAGCAAAAAATGCTTCTTTACTTGCTTTAAAAACTTTGGTTGCACGACTTAATATCCATTTATCAATAAAACTAAATTCTTTAACTTCTAAATCTTTTAAATCATTGGTATTAGCAAGTAAAAATCTTATAGTGTTTCTTATTTTGCGGTATTGTTCGCCCACTTGTTTTAAGATATTGTCTGAAATTTTTAAATCACTTGAATAATCACTTAAAAGTATCCAAAGTCTTAAAATTTCAACTCCATAGGTTTTTGCTACATATTCAGAAGCGATCACGTTGCCTTTAGATTTAGACATTTTTTGCCCTTTTTCATCGGTGGTAAAACCATGAGTTAAAATGCTTTCATAAGGTGCGCTTTCATTGATCACTGTACCTACAAGCAAAGAGCTTTGAAACCAACCCCGATGCTGATCGCTTCCTTCTAAATACATACTTGCTCTTTTTTCTCCTGCGTCATAAAGTCCGCTATTTAAAACTGCATTAAAAGTACTTCCGCTATCAAACCAAACATCTAAAATATCATATACTTTTTCTAAATTTTCAGCTTTGTATTTTGAATTTGTAGGAATTAAATCTTTGATTTCAAACTCCCACCACGCATCAGCACCGTGTTTTTCAAAAATAGCTGCTACAAAGTCAAAAAGTTCATCATCAAAAATCACTTCTTTAGTGTTTTTATCTCTAAAAAAGGCTATAGGCGTTCCCCAGTCCCTTTGTCTTGAAATACACCAATCTGGGCGATTTTCCACCATAGAACCTATTCTTTTTACCCCACTTTGCGGATAAAAGGTTGTTTTTAAAAGTTGTTCTTTTGCACACTCTCTTAAAGTTTTTCCTTGAAGTTTTGGTTCATCCATTAAAATAAACCATTGTTTAGTAGCTCTATAAATCACAGGCTTATGCGTTCTCCAACAAAATGGATAAGAGTGTATAAATTTAGAAGAATGTAAAAGTTTTTCGCCTAAAAGTTCTAAAATTTTTTCATTGGCCTTAAAAATATGAAGACCTATAAACTCTTCAAGCAAATGAGAAGGCAAAAGCCCTTTAGCTCTTAAAGTTTCATCATAACATCCACTATCATCAACAGGCATTAAAACTTCAATATCGTATTTCAAACAAGCATAGTAATCATCTTCGCCATGTCCTGGTGCAGTATGTACAAGTCCACTTCCACCATCCATCAATACATGCTCACCCATGATTAAAACAGATTTTCTTCCATTTAAAGGATTGATAGCTTCAAGTTTTTCAAATTCTTTTGCGTTGAGTTCTTTTTGAATTTCTCCACTTGTAAGTCCTTTTTCTACCATGCTTTTAAGCAAAGCACTTGCAAAAATCAAACCTTCTTTAGTGATCACATAATTTTCGTTAGGATTTAAGGCTATAGCTTGATTAGCCACCAAAGTCCAAGGCGTAGTTGTCCATATCACTGCGCTTGCTTTTGAAACGCCTAATTTTTCGCAAGCTTTTACATCTAAATCAAAAGCCACAAAGATAGAATAATCTTCTTTATCTTGATACTCTACTTCAGCTTCCGCTAAAGCTGACTTTGCCGCCCAACTCCAAAAAACAGGTTTAGAACGCTCACAAAGTAAGCCTTTTTTAGCAATCTCACATAAAGTTCTATAAATCGCTGCTTCAAACTCAAATTTCATAGTCAAATAAGGCTTATCCCAATCCGCAATAATGCCTAAATCTTTAAATTCTTCTCTTTGGATATCTACAAATTCACTCGCATGTTGTCTGCAAAACTCACGAATTTCTTTCTTGCTTAAGCTTTTTTTCTTTTCTCCAAGCTTTACTTCTACTTGTTGTTCTATAGGTAAACCATGACAATCCCACCCTGGAGTAAAACGCACACTCTCACCTTTAAAATAATGCGTTTTGATAATAGTTTCTTTTAAAATTTTATTTAAAGCATGTCCTATATGAATATGTCCGTTAGCATAAGGGGGGCCATCGTGCAAGGTAAAACTTTTTTTCGCATTTTTGCGATTTTCTTTCATTTTTTCATAAGCATAATTTTGCTCAAACCATTTTTTAAATCTTTGCGGTTCAAGTTCCGCTAAATTCGCCCGCATAGCAAAAGTAGTGCTGGGCAAAAGTAGAGTTTCTTTGTAGTCCATTTTTTCCACCTAATTTTTAATAATCTTAAATTCTACTCAAATTAGCTTTAATTTCTACTTTGTTTTTGGCTATAATTATAAGAAAAAAAGGAAAATTTATGAAACATTTGCTTTATCTTATAGGAGATGAGCTTACTATAAACGAAAAATTCAAAAATTATATTTATAGAACTTATGAAGAAAAATTTAAAGAAATTAACGAAATTCGCATACAAAATAAAACCGATAAAGATTTACCCTTTTTGCTTGAAAATCTCTTAAATCAGTATGATTTTATCACTTTATTTACAAGCCCTTTGCATTATGCGACTGTTGCTAAAATTTTAGCAACTTTAAATGATGATAATCTTATCTTAAAAGATGATACCTTGGTTCCAGATAAAGCAGAATTTAGTAAAAATAGCTTTGTATGTAATTTTTCAAATTCAAAAATTAATGTCGTTAAAATAAATCCAAGCGAAAAATTACCTGATCTTCTTGGGCATATAAAATTAAATTTTGCATATTTTTGCATTTTTGGCATGGATGATGAAAGCGCTATATTACTACTGCAAACCCTAACAAAATCTTATGAGATAAGTATAAAATCAACCAAGTTTTTAGATAATCTTGTGCTTATTAAGGCCACTTGCGCTAATTTTGGAAAACTTGATGGTTTTTTAAATAGCGTAAAAAATCTTTTTGGACAAAAGGTGTTTTTAGGTAAAGATCCTATACATTTTATAAGCTCTAAACTTTTAGAAAAAAAATTAAAAATTTCTTTTGCTGAAAGTTGCACAGGCGGACTTTGTGCAAGCACCTTAACCAAAATTTCAGGTGTAAGTGAAATTTTTGAAGGATCTATTGTAAGTTATTCCAACCGCATCAAACACGAATGGCTTGGAATTAGCGAAAGCGTCTTAGAAAATAATGGCGAATACAGTGAACGTTGTGTTTATTTTATGCTAAAAGGTATTTTTAAAACGGCTAATCCTGATTTTGCCTTAGCTATTAGCGGAGTAGTTGGCGAAAAAGATGAGGGAAAAATAAAATCAGGCACTATTTATATAGGCGCAATGTTTAGAGATGGAACTTTTATCCAAGAAACGCTTTATTTAGATGGAGATCGTGAATTTATGCAAGAACAAGCTGTTTTAGCAACTTTTTGCCTACTTTTAAAATTAAAACCTGAGATTTTTGAAATTTAAGGGATTTAAAAATGAAAGAAATTAAGCTAAAAGAAGACTTGGAAAAAATTTATCCCTTGATAAAACAATTAAGAAATAACCTATCTTTGAAAGATTTTTTAGACAAAATCCAACTTGCTACACAAACTCAACATTATAAACTTTTTGCCTATGAAAATGAGGGAAGCTACAAAGCAGCTTGTGGAGTCATGCCCTTTAATGTACTTTATCATAATCATTGTCTTTATATTTGTGATTTTGTCGTAGATGAAACTTTAAGAGGAAAAGGTATAGGTCAAGCTTTTTTGAAAAAAATCCAAATTTGGGCAAAAGATCAAGGATATGAAGAATTAGAACTAAGTTCAAGTTTTTTTAGAACACAAGCTCATGAATTTTATATCCAAAAAATGGGTTTTGAAAAATCCGGTTTTGTTTTTAAGAAAAATATCAAACTATAATATTTTTTGATTAAGCTTTGCATTTTATAATTAATATTATTATTTTTGATTTTAAGGAATAAAATGAATTTTAAAGAACTAATTTCAAAACGCAGAGCTTGTAAACTTTTTAATGATAAAAAAATCAATGAAAAGGATTTGCATTTTATATTAGAAAGTGGAGTCTTAGCCCCGAGCTCACATGGATTTGAGCCTTGGAAATTTGTAGTATTAGAACAAAAAGAACACAATCTTAAACTCTCAACCCTATGTTACAATCAACAAAATGTAGCAAGTGCGAGTCATAATATTATTTTTCTAGCAAGAAAAGATCTTCAAAGCAAAGATGAATTTGCACAAAAATAAGTGCGTCGTTTCTCAGGTTCTAGCGAAGAAAATTTTCAAAAAATTTTAGAAATTTACACCCATAAAACCAATGCAATGAATGATAATGAACTCTATCATTACGCACAACTTCAATGCTATCTTGCTATGATGCAAATGTCGCTAGCTGCAATGAGCTTAGGTATTGATTCTTGTATGATAGGTGGCTTTGAAAAAACTAAGGTTGATGATTTTCTTCATTTAACTTATCCTTTTGAAACTGCTGTAATTTTATCCTTAGGATATAAAGCCCACGAACCAAAATATTCTACTCAACGCTTAAATTTTAATGAAGTCGTCGAATTTTACAAGGAAAAATAATGAAAAAAGAACTTGAAATTTTTAGCACAAGATATTCTTGTAGAAATTTTAAAAATGAAAAACTCAAAAAAGAGGATTTAAATTCTATTTTAGAAATAGCAAGATTAAGTCCCAGCTCCTTAGGACTAGAACCTTGGAAATTTATAGTAGTGCAAGATGAGAAAAGAAAAGAAGAACTTTCTAAAATTTGCAACCAACAAAAACATGTAAAAGATTGCGCTGTATTAATTATCATCATTTCAAGACTTGATTTTTTAGATTATTTTGAAGAAAAACTTAGAAAAAGAGATATGAGTAAAACAGAAATTCAAAAACGCTTAGATACTTATATGCCTTTTTTAAAATCTCTAAATCAAGAACAAAAAATATCTTATGCAAGAGAACAAGCTCATATAGCTCTAGCTAGCATACTTTACAGTGCTAATGCTTTAAATATAGCAAGCTGCACTATAGGTGGTTTTGATAAAGAAAAGCTTGATTCTTATTTATCACTTGATATTCAAAAAGAAAGATCAAGTTTGGTAGTGGCTTTAGGATATTGCAACGATGAAAAAAATCCTCAAAAAAATCGTTTTAGTTTTGATGAAGTTGTAAAATTTATTTAAATTTTGCTTAAAAGCAAAATTTAAATAAAAATAAACTGATTCTTTTTTGTATTTTTACTAAGTCTTTGCTTAAATTTTATACAATTTTGATTATAATTTTACATTTAATTTCACAAGGCTTGTTATGAATTTACCCAATATCTTGGCGATTTTTAGAATGGTTTTAGCACCTTTATTATTTTTTTTATTAATTCATAAATTTGAAAACATTCATCAAAGTTGGATTAACTATTTTGCTGCTTTAACTTTTTCATTAGCGGCTTTAAGTGATTTTTTTGATGGATACATCGCAAGAACTTGGAAACAAACTACAAAACTGGGTGGAATCTTAGATCCATTAGCCGATAAAATGCTTGTTTTAGCAGCTTTTTTAGGGCTTTTACTTACAGGAAAAGCTAATGAATGGGTAATTTATATTATCTTAGTAAGGGAATTTTTTATCACGGGTTTTAGAGTTGTAATGATCAGTGAAAATTTAAATGTCAATGCTTCTTTTGCAGGCAAACTTAAAACCGCTTTTCAAATGACTGCGATAGGATTTTTAATCATGGAGTGGATAGGCGGAGAAATTCTACTTTACATAGCTTTGATTTTAACTCTTTATTCTGGATTTGAATACATCTATACTTATATAAAAGCTCAAAAAAAAGGAGAAAAATGAGATCTTTATTGTTTTTAATTGTTATTTTGATTTTGGGAATTAAATTTTATTCTATTGAATTTTTAGCAACTGTTTTAGTCATCTCATTTTTAATTTTCTTTCACGAATTAGGACATTTTTTAGCTGCAAGATCTTTGGGTGTAAAAGTTGAAGTCTTTAGTATAGGATTTGGAAAAAGTCTTATAGAGCGTGAATTTAAAGGTACAAACTATCGCTTAAGCGCTTTACCACTTGGAGGATATGTTAAACTTAAAGGACAAGATGATATGCGTCCTGGTTTTGAAAATCTAGACAAAGATAGCTATAGCATTTTAAGTCCTTTAAAAAAGATTTATATTCTTTTTGCTGGACCATTTTTTAACCTGATTTTAGCTTTTTTTCTTTATATTATCATAGGAAATTTAGGTCTAAGCAAACTTGCTCCGCAAATAGGAAGCATAGCGCCAAACTCTGCTGCACAAGACATAGGACTTCAAAAAAATGATACTATCTTAGAAATCAACGGTATAAGAATTCAAAGCTTTGATGAAATTTCAAAGCATTTAAGTTTAGAGCCTTTGAAAATATTAATCGATAGAGAAGGAAAAAATTTAGAATTTATTTTAACTCCAAAAATAGGACAAGGATATAATGACTTTGGACAAATCGTTGAAAAACCTCAACTTGGAATCAGTCCAAATGGTACAAGCACTCTTGTAAAACATCAAGGTTTAGAAAGTTTTAAATATGCCGCACAAGAAAGTTTTCAAGCTTCCACACTCATCATCAAGGGTATTGTAAAACTCATAAGTGGTGAAGTTGAAGCAAAAAATTTAGGCGGTATTATCACCATGACTGAAATTACCTCAAAGGCTGCACAAAATAGCTTTACTTTGCTTTTATTTATCACTGCTTTAATTTCTATAAATTTAGGTATTTTAAATCTTTTACCTATTCCTATGCTTGATGGAGGACATATACTTTTTAATCTTTATGAAATGATTTTTAGACGCAAGATTCCACAGCGTGCTTTTGAATACTTAAGTTACGCAGGCATGGCAATACTTTTAAGCTTAATGCTCTTTGCAACTTATAATGATATATCAAGGATTGCAGGTGAATAAAAAATTTTCCTACCCTATTCCAAATTTTACTGATAGAAGAAAAAGTATCATCTTTTGGCGCTATTTGCGTTTTCAAGCAAGAAAAATTCTATATTTTCCTCAAGTAAGGCTTCTAGAAAAAACGCTTAATGAAGAAAAAAATAAACATTTAAAAGACTTTTTCTCTCAAAGACCCTATGCTTGCTACAATGCTATAAGAAGATTTTGCGATAAAAGTTTTAAAGCAAATGAACGCGTTAAAACACTTATTTATGATGTTGATAAGGGACTTACTTGTTTTAAATTTCTTCCCGAAGAACAAATGATTTTTTCTTTTGATGAAGATTTTGAGCTTTTTTTAGGATATAACCATAATGTTTACGAAGAAGGTTTTTGGGCTTTTTCTTTAAAATTTAAAAAATACACTATTTCACAATGTAATTTTTGCTTTACTTTAGAAAATAATCTTCTACTTTCTTGCATACAAGGATATAAATACAAAGATTTTAATATTTTAGAAATTAATAAAATTTTAACTAAAAAATGTCATGGTTTGCGCCCTGTTGCTTTACTTATAGAATGCTCTAAGATGCTTTGTGAAATTTTAAAACTTCAAGCTACTTTAGGTGTACATGAAAAAAATCAAATCCGTTCTCAAAAAGGAAAAGAAAAAGGCTATTTTGTAGATTATCAAAAAATTTGGCTAGAAAATGGTGGAGAATTAATAAAAATCGATAAACACAAATACTACAAGCTCCACCACTCGCAAAAAAACCTAGAAGAAATCCCTTCGCAAAAACGCTCCATGTATAAAAAACGTTTTGCCATGCTTGAAAATATTAAACAAAATTTATTCCAAATTTTATCTAAATAATACTTTTTAAATATTCTACACTTTTCTCGCAACCTTTTTTTTGAAGTTTTAAAAGCCTCTCTAAGCATTCTTGAGATACTTCTTGAGGATAATAATACTGCATAGCTTTTAAATCTTCAAACAAAGATTTTTCTATCTTAAAAGCCCCTTTACCTAATTCTTTAACCCCGCCTGTTCCTTTTTCTCTTTTAAAAGTCGCACAATAAGGATAACATTGCTCTACATTAATACGGTCAAGTCCTTCTTTTTTAAGAATTTCTACACAAGTTTTAATGTCTAAATTTCCTTCTCCCAAAGGAACGCCGCAAACATATTCTACACCCTCTTCAATGAAAACTATATGATCTTTACAATGCGTGCTAAAAGTATATTTAGCCATGTCTTTGCAAGCTTTTATAGGATCTTCATAGGCCATCATAGAATTTCCAAAATCATATAAAAATCCTATTTTAGGATGACTGATCAATTTCAACAAATCAAGCAAATCCTCTGAAGTTTGATACTCATGATTTTCTATAGCAAGTTTTAAATCATATTTTTCCAAAATCGGTATCAAAGCTTTTATTTCATCCTTTGTAGCTAAAAAATCTTCTTTATCGAATCTAGTAGTAATTTTAGAATCATCATAAGCCCCATCGCTAGCATGTTTAACTTTTTTATTTTTATCGGTTAAGGGCACATAAGAGCGTATAATTTTAGCACCTAAAATAGAAGCTACTTTAGCAATTTTTTCAAATTTATCTTTATTAAAACCCTTAGAGTCAATCTCACAATACATATTGTATTCATCCAATTTGGCTTTAATTTTTTTAAGATGATTTTCGTCATCGCTTCCTAAGCATCCCCATTCTTCATCCAAACCAAAATCTTTAATGATATTTATAATCACACCCTCACAGCCCAAATTTTTAGCAAAATCGATATAAGAAAATATATCCATCCTACCATTTTGAAACCATAAATGCATGCTTTCAGTTTCTAAACCTATTTTCATGATACCACTCCTTTTAATGCTTTTTTTCTAGCTATCATCTTAAGCAAAATCGTAGTTACAATCACACCACAAATAGCAAAAATCCCCATTAACGCAAAAACAATTTGATAGCCTAATAAACCTTTAAAACGATCGATCATAAAACCATAAAGTGCAAAACAAAAAAGTTGTGGAGAATAACCAAAAATACAAGCTATACTCATAGCAGCTCCACTAATTTCCCTAGGCATTTCTATCTCATCCACAGGAGCAAAAAATGTCGCACGCATAGTAAAAACAAGAGCGGCAAAACCTAAGGTTAAACTCATACCAAAATAAATATTTAATTTCTCATGAGGCATAAAAACAAAAATTAATATGGCCAAGGCTGCTAAAATCAAAGCAAAACGCAAATATCTTGTTGAAGATTTAAAGGTTTTATCTGCTAAATATCCCCCAATTGGCCCACCTACTAATTTTAAAGTGTATTGATTGATAATACCATAAGCACCGACCAAAGCCACAGGCATACCATAAATATCTTTTAAAAATGGAATAAAATAAGTCAAACCACAATACACAGAATAAATAGTAAAAATGGTCAAAGATACCACCCAAATTTCAGGAGTTTTAATCGCTTTGATAACTCCATTCCAAGCGGCTTTGTTTTTACTGATTTCATTTCCTTGCTCATCTTGGGTATTAATTTTGTCATCTTCAAGTAGAAAATATGCCAAAATACCTGCTATAATCACACAAGCGCTATAAAATAATATAGCAGCCTTAAGTCCACCTGCGCCAGACCCTAAAAGTAAAAAAATTCCCAAAGCACTAAAAGCAACTATAGTATCTATAACACCACGTCCTGCTTCTAAAAATCCAAAAAGTCTTCCTTGTTGAGTAGAATCTCCAAGCAAGCGAATGGCTTTAAGCAAAACAGGCCAATACACAACTTCTCCAAATAAAGAAAGCAAACCCCAAGCTATTAAAATTCCATAAAAAGAAGGAAAAGTAGAAATATAAATTCCAACCAAACCCACACAAACCAATGAAAAAGGAATGAGTATTTTTTTAGAAAATCTATCTGCTATATAAATGGATGCAATATTTCCCACCGTTTGCACTATGCCATAAACTGAGAGCGCGAGTCCAATTTGTGTATTGCTAAGATTCATAAATTCTTGCATAGGCACATAAAAGGCATCTTTTAAAGAGGAAAGTTTGAAAACAGTTCCTCCGCCAATAACTAAAACGATAAAAGTAAACCAACGAATAGGTTTCGTACTATTCATATTCACCCTCCTTTTTTAACAATTCGCAACTTAAATTAATTATATCACGGATTAAGATAAAAGGTTAAAATTTCACCTTTAAATTATAAACAGATAATTACAAAAAGTTACAACACTTATTGAAGTATAAATTAAGTATATTTTGATATAATTTAGTCTTGCTTTATGCAAAATCCTTGCTCATGAAAATGGGCTTTAATATCCATAAGGAGAAAAGATGAAACATTATGAGGTTTTATTTATCTTAAAACCAACACTTACCGAAGAGGAAGTGAATGCGAAGTTGGAATTCGTTAAAGAAGTCCTAACCAAAAATGGTGCAGAAATTGAAACTGTTGTTCCAATGGGCACTAGAAAATTAGCGTATAAAATCAAAAAATACGAAAGAGGAACTTATTTTGTGATTTATTTCAAAGCTCCTACAAACTTGATCGCTGAGCTTGAAAGGGTGTTAAGAATCACTGAAGAAGTAATAAGATTTTTAATCGTAAAATATGAAAACAAAAAAGAAATTGCAGCTTGGGAAAAACTAAGCCACGGGATTAAGCAATCTAAAAAAGAAATCAAACCTTTAGATGCTCCTGAAATTCAATAAGGAAAAAGATGTTTAACAAAGTTGTTTTGGTTGGAAATCTTACACGTGATATAGAAATGCGTTATGCACAAAGCGGTAGTGCTATTGGGGCTTCTGCTATCGCAGTAACAAGAAGATTTACCACAAATGGAGAAAAAAGAGAGGAAACTTGCTTTATTGATATAAGCTTTTATGGTCGCACCGCAGAAGTTGCAAACCAATACCTTACAAAAGGTTCAAAAGTACTCATAGAAGGACGTTTGAGATTTGAACAATGGAGTGATCAAAATGGACAAAATCGCTCTAAGCATAGCATTCAAGTTGAAAATATGGAAATGCTTGGCGGCAATTCCAATGCTCCACAACAAGGTGGAATTGGCAATAATAGCTTTTCAAACAACAATTATAGTGGAAACTATGAAAATCAAAGCTATGATCCTTATATGAGTGAAAATCAAAATTTTAATAAAGCAAAAGCAAACCCTGCTCCACAAAGAAACCAAAACCCACAACACGAAGAAAAATTAAAAGAAATTGATATCGATGCTTATGATAGCGATGATACTAATTTACCATTTTAAAGGATAAACTATGGCAGAAAAAAGAAAATACTCTCGCAAATATTGCAAATACACTGAAGCAAAAGTTGAATTTATTGATTATAAAGATACAGCAATGTTAAAACATGCTTTATCTGAAAGATTTAAAATCATGCCACGCCGTTTAACAGGTACAAGCAAAAAATACCAAGAAATGGTAGAAGTTGCAATCAAACGTGCAAGACATGTAGCTCTTATCCCTTATATAGTGGATAGAAAAGAAGTAATCAATAATCCTTTTGAAGGACTATAATCTTTTAAAAGCAAACTTGTAAAAAGTTTGCTTTCTTATACATTTATTCTCAAAATAAAATTAAACCAAAGTATATTCTAAAACATCACTAAAAGTATCAACAGCAATGATTTCCATATTGTCTCTAACCTCACTAGGAATATCTTTTAAATCCCTTTCGTAATTTTTTCTTGGGATTAAAGCTGTTTTTATATCTGCTTTATAAGCTGCAATTAATTTTTCTTTTAATCCGCCTATTGGTAAAACTTTTCCTTTTAAATCTATTTCACCTGTCATTGCAACATCTGCTTTAACCTTTTTATCACTAAAAATAGAAGCAATGGCTATGCTTATCGTAATGCCTGCGCTTGGGCCATCTTTTGGAGTAGCTCCATCTGGCACATGTATATGAATATTATAACTATCATAAACATTAACTTTAGGATCGATAATTATTTTTTTAGGTATTTTTATTTTTCCTTCATCGATTAAAACTTTTATCATGCTAAAAGCAATTCTAGCTGATTCTTTCATTACATCACCCAAACTTCCCGTGAGCGTTAATTCTCCTTTACCTTTAATTTTTACAGCCTCTACTTTTAAAACATCTCCACCTACACTTGTCCAAGCCAAACCATTAACCTGACCTACTTGATTTTCTCCATTATTTTTTTCTATTTCAAAAACTTTTTTATCTAAAAATTCATTCAAATTTTTTGTATTAATAATGACTTTTTTAATATTTTCTAAAAGTAGTTTTTTAGCACTCTTACGACACAACTCTGCCACTTTGCGACGCAAATTTCTGACTCCTGATTCACGAGTATAATCACTAATGATTAACTCTATAGTTTCATCATCAATAGATAATTCATTGGATTTTAAGCCATGTTTTTTAAGCTCATCTGGAATTAAATATTTTTTCATTATATGAAATTTTTCACTTGGAGTATAAGAGCTAAGTTCTATAAATTCCATTCTATCTCTTAAAGGTGCAGGAATATTGCTAATATCATTTGCCGTTGCTATAAAAATGACTTTACTTAAATCAATATTAAAATTTAAATAATAATCCCTAAATTTAGAATTTTGCTCTGGATCTAAAATTTCTAAAAGCACCGCACTTGGATCGCCTCTAAAACTGCGATTTAATTTATCAATTTCATCCAATACAATTACAGGATTAATTTGTTTTGCCTCTATGAGTCCTTGGGTAATACGTCCAGGCATAGCGCCTATATAAGTTCTACGATGACCACGTAGCTCATTAACATCTTCAAGTCCGCCTAAGGCTATGCGAATAAGCTCTCTTTTTAAAGCTTTTGAAACAGAATTTGCCAGTGAAGTTTTACCCACGCCAGGAGGTCCATAAAGACAAAGTATAACTTTAGCACCATCTTTTTCTGCTATTTTTCTTTTTTCTAAAAGTTCCCTAACTGCAAAATATTCTTCTATGCGTTCTTTTGGTTTATTTAATGCATAATGATCATGGTTGAGCTGTTTTGAAACTTCTTTAATATCAAGTTTTTTCTTAGAAATTTTTTCAAAAGGAATATCTAATGCTGTTTCTATGTAAGTTTGAATCATCGATGCTTCGGAATTATCTTGATGAATGCGTTCGAATTTTTCAATTTGTTTTTTGATTTCTTTATAAGCATCTTCGTGCATAAATTTCTTCTTTAATTCCAGACGCTTTTGATACTCTCTAACCTCATCTTCTTTTTGTGTGTCAGAACCAAGCTCTTTTTGAATTTGTCTTAATTGTTCTTTTAAAAAATATTCTTTATTTACCTTATCAATACGAGAATGTACTTTATTTTTAATTTCTTTTTGAATTTTATTGGCTTCTATTTCTTGGGCAATTAAATCTATTAATTTTACTAATTTTTGCTCAAGATCTGTTAAAACAAAAAACTCATAAGCAACTTGTTTTTTAATACGCACAGTATTTAAAATCAAATCACAAATCCTAGACGCATCAAAACCTTCTTCAATTGTTCTTAAAAGATCCGGAGAAAAATAATGACTAATATTTGCCAAATTTTTTACCTTCTCTTTTAAAACTTCAAGAAGCGCTTCTTTTTTAGTTCCTTCTAAAAAGTCTTCTTTTATAAGTTCTATCTTGGCTTCTAAAGGTTTATTAGAAATTTGCTCTATAATTTTACCCTTAGCATATCCTTGAAAAAGTATTTTCACCCTTCCATCAGGTAAAGGAACTTTTCGCATGATAGTCCCAATCACTCCACAATTATAAATTTCATCAAAATTTCTTCCATTTTCCAACCTTGAAGGCGCAACAAAAAGCATACTATCATTTTTAATCGCAAGATCTAAAGCTTTCATATTGGATGAATCGTTAATAAAAATAGGAGTTATCATAAAAGGATATAAAAATAATTCATCTTCAACCAATACTGGTAAATTTGCTGGATAATTTTGTATCTCTTCAATCTGCATTTATTTTCCTTGTTTATTAAAATCTTTCAAATATACTTCTATACCAAGGAAGCTCAGGTTTGATAATACTTTGCTGATAAAATTCACTTTCTTGAAGTCTTTGTTTATAAATTTGTGCACTTTCATCATGCCCTATGCGCTGGTATAGATTTTCTATAGTACTATTAAGATAAAAAACCGCTAAATTAAATTTTGTAAGCATTGTCTGAACCAAAGGTTCATATTCTGTATAAGGATAATCTTTCAAAAAAGTATCTATTTCTTTTTGGCTTTCAAGCATTAAAGCCTGATTACGATTTGGCACTGCAAATGCATCAAATTTTGCTTTAATTTTAAGATAGCGAATATAATCAGCATTGCGTGAATTTCCAAATTTTTTATTATATTCATCTAAATAAAATTCAGCTAACTTATATTCCTCTTCATCCATATGAGCTTGTGCTAAAATAATTAAAGTAGTTTCCAATAAAGGATCGGCAATGTGCTCACTTGCCATGCCATTATAATGATCATCGGCTTTTTCCAAATCCTTGTCCTGTAAATCTTTAATAATTTGCTTATACCACTCACTAGCACTAAGATTGTATAAACCTTCATCATTTTTCGTACTACACGCATTAAAAAAAACACTTAAAAAAACCAATAAAAAAATACCTTTTTTCATACTTCACCTTGATTTATATTCTCAAAAATCTATATTTTAACGATTTTATAATTATGTTCTTCTAAAATTATAATAAAATTAATTAAATAATTTAAAATTTTGGAATGATTATTGCTTATTTTATGTTAAAATATTAAACATTATAACTTGAGGAGAAAACATGACCCTAGCTGTTAAATGCCCTATCTTAGGTTTTGAAGAAACCAAAAATATGGAATTTTCAACTATCGATGAAGTATTTGTAAGACTTAAAAGTCTTGATGGTAAAGACTTTTCTTTTGTTTTAATTAATCCTTATTTAATTAGACCTGATTATGAATTTGATATACCAACTTATTATCAAGAGCTTCTTTCTTTAACACCTGAATCTAATATGAAAATTTTTAATATAGTAGCCATAGCAAAAAGTATTGAAGAATCGACAGTGAATTTTCTAGCTCCAGTAGTCATTAATCTTGATAATAATACTATGGTACAAGTGATACTAGATACAGTTAATTATCCGGACTTTTTTCAAGCTGATCAAATTGCTAATTATATTAAAAAATAATGCTCTATATACTTGCAAATGGAGCTATGGCAACAGCCTTAGCCTATGGATTAAAAGATAATTATGAAATTTGTATAGTAGGAAGAAGCATAGAAAAACTTCAAGCCCTCACCAAAGAAGGCTTTAAAACCTTACTTTACAAAGATTTTAACATAGAAGGTAAAGATGTTATTTTAGCATTTAAACCCTATGCTTTAGAAAATATTGCTCAAATGCTAAAAGGACAAGCACGTATCTTAATCTCTGTTTTAGCCAATGTTGATTTTGAAAAACTACAAACCATCAAAGCTCAAAATTATGTTAGAATAATGCCTAATACAGCAGCTAAATACAAGGCTTCAACCACACCATATATACTTAAAAACTCTCATTTTGAAAATGAAATTTTAGACATTTTAAAAACTTTTGGCTCGGCTTATAAATTAGATAATGAAATACAAATGAATGCAGCTATGGCGATTAGCGGCTGCGCTCCTGCTTTTTTAGCACTTATAGCAGAAAGTATTGCTAATGCTGGAGTTTATGAAGGTTTGTCAAAAGAACTTAGTCTCAATCTTACGCGCTCTTTATTTAAAAGCTCTAGTACTTTACTAGAACATGAACATCCAGCTATTATCAAAGAAAATATTTGCTCCCCTGGCGGAGTTACAATAAAAGGCATAAAAATACTCGAACAAAAAGGAATTCGCGGAAGTTTTTTTGAAGCCATAAATGCTAGCAGCGCTAAATGAAAAAGGCTTTCATACTTATAGAAAGTATTAGTGCTATAACGATCATATCTTTAATTTTCATTGGTATTTTTTATTACTATACTCAACTTTACAAAAACTATGAAAATTTAAATATTTTTGAAAGACTCTATAAACTTCAAGAAGAATTATATGAAAAGCCCATTTTTAAAACCATCATACTTCAAACTTCAGCCTTAAAACCTATAATTTTACAAGAACAGTTTGTTAATGATGGTATATTTCAATTTCAAAAATTATATTTTCAAGATCAAAATTATAGTGTTTATTTTAAAGAATGAGCAAAGCTTTTACACTTTTTGAACTTACAATATCACTAATACTTTTTACTTTTATAGCTAGCTTACTTTCAAAACCTTTAATGGATTTTTATCATTTAAATTTCACTGCTTTACATACAAACAATCTTATCACTCAAACACATTTAAACTTGCTTAAAATAGAAAAATTAATACAAAATTGTATTAATATTACATTTTCACAAAATACATTAAAATGTCTTTTAAAAGATGAGTTAATTAGCCTAAAAGATAATAAACTTTATCTTATTAACTCTGCTCTTATTTTAGAAAATAATCATACACTTTATTCACCTCATTCTGATTTTAAAACACAACTCCAAAATAGAAAAGATTTATATAATGACAATGAACATATTGGCTATGCTTATAAAATTAATAAGGTTGAAAAAATATCCATCTTAGAAAATGGTATATCTACAAATTTTACAGGTAGTTTTATTCCTTTGCAAGCTCAATTAGTTATCAAATTGCAAAATGAAGAACTTATATATGAAATAAAGCCAAAATTTAATGAACAATTAAACCAACAAGGATTAATTTCTAAAAACATAAGCTCATTTAACCTGCAAAACAATAAATTAAAAATTTGCCTAAAAAGACAAGCAAAATATTGTCTTGAAAAAAGAATTTTACTATGAAAAAAGCTTATGTTTTAATTTGGACAATTTTTTTAATACTACTAATAAGTCTATGGATGAGCTTGACCTTAAACATATCTAGCTACACTCCAAAAATAATCCAAGATAGTTATTACTACCTTCAAGCTCAAATTTTAAGTCATAATGCAACACAATTTTCTAAATATTTTTTATATCAAGCAAAGCAAGAAAATAAAGAATGTTTAGATAATATATATTTTAATTACACAAAAGCTTTGATTAAAATAAAATATTTTTATCCTATTGCACAATGTGTTAATTTTAAATTTTCCAACTTTAATCCCGATGCAAATTTAAGCAAAGATGGTGTTATTATAGCCCACATTAGTATTGCTTTAAATCGTGATAAAAACGTCAATGATGAAATTTTACTCACAAAAAGCATTATTATTTATCCCAAAGAAAATTTTTGGAATTTAAAAAATTAAACCAAAGTCTTAGCAAGCTTAACACACTCTAAAAGACTTTGATTTTCGCATATATAAAGATTTTTAAAATTTAAAAGCTTCTTTGCCGTGCTTTGCCCTATAGCTACAATCTTATCTTCTTCTTTTACGCTATAAAATTTGAAAAAATTTTCTACACTTAAAGGAGAGGTAAATATAAAAATAGCAGGATGAGTAAGTTTTTTGTCACCTTTTTTAAAAACATTTTTATAAACAATCATTTCATCTAAATCCACACCTGCATTTTTAAGATCCAAATTTAAAGTTGAAACAATATTTTTAGCCCTTAAATACAAACATTTTTGCGTTTTTAACTCCTCTTTAAATTCAAGAAAAAGATCTTTTCCATAAGCCTTTGATGGAATTTTAATCTTTTTAAAACCTAAATTTTTAGCGTATTGAGCTGTACTTTGTCCTACAGCGTATAAATTGAGTTTGAAATTTAAAGTGGTTTTTGCATGTTGCAAAGCTTTTAAAGCATTTTTTGAAGTACAGATTAAAGCATCATACAAACTCAAATCTATACTAAAATCATAAAAAACAATCTCATTTAAAATAAGATTTTCCACCCCTTTAAAAGGAGTTTCATTCAAGAGATAAATTTTCATAGATTTTACACTTTAACTCTTTAGCTGCCAAAAAAGCATCTTTAGCATCCATGATCGCCCTAACCACAGCCACGCCGCTTAAATTTATACCCTTTAACTCAATAAGTGCTTCTTTATCAATCCCTCCTATGGCTACAACCCCTATAGGACTTTTATCACAAATTTGGCTTAAAAGCTCAAGGCTTAAAAGCGAACTTTCTTTAGTAGGTGTTGCCTTAATGGCTCCACAACCTAGATAATTTGCTCCTTGTATAAACTCAAGTTGTTCTAGCTTTTTAAGGCTTAAGCCTATGATTTTTTCATCTCCTAAAAGCTTTCTAGCTAGTTTTACTTCTAAATCTTCCTGCCCTAAATGCACCCCATCAGCATCTAAGGCTAAAGCTATGTCCACTCTATCGTTAATCAAAAAAGGTATTTTATAAGCCTTGCAAAGTTTTTGCACCTTTAAGCCTAGTTTATAAAATTCTCTTGCATTAAGCTCTTTTTCACGAAGTTGTATGATACTTACTCCGCCTTTTATAGCATTTTCTAAAGTATTTAAAAAACACTCCTCGCTTTTATTTCCCTGAGAAGCAACTAGATAAAGACTAAGATCTAATTTATTTTTCATCTAAAAACTTGAAAAAATGATTTGTAGGACCACAACCTTTTCCAAGATTGAGTGAATAATAAATCGCATTTCTTACATATTCTTTAGCTTCACTAACGGCGTGAAATAAATCCTTGCCTTTAGCCAAATTACCAGCAATAGCCGAAGAAAGCGTACAACCTGTACCGTGAGTATTTTTAGTTTCTATGCGTTCGCCTTTTAAAATATAAATTTCTTTTCCATCATAAAGCACATCATTGGCATTTTCTTCACTATGTCCGCCTTTAAGTAAAACCGCCTTAGCCCCCAAGCTGCATAAATGTTTAGCTGCTTTTATCATCTGCTCTTCATTAGCGATCTTAAAACCGCATAAAAACTCTGCTTCAGGAATATTAGGCGTAAGAATGTCTGCAAATTTTACTATGGTTTGCTTGAAAAAATCACAATTTTCTTGCGGCATTAAAGCATAGCCATTTTTAGCAAACATTACAGGATCGATCACTACATTTTGAGGTTTAAACTCGCTTAAATTTTTAGCTACACAGCTCATTAATTCACAAGAACCTATCATTCCGATTTTAGTTGCCTTTGGCACTATATCTTCAAATACGGCAAGCATTTGTTCATCTACGCTTTGAGTAGGTATATCGTGTACAGAAATCACCCTTGCGGTATTTTCAGCTACCACACTTAAAACCACACTCATACCAAAAAGATTGTGCGCACTAAAGGTTTTAAGATCGGCTTGTATCCCTGCTCCACCACTACAATCACTCCCTGCTATAGTTAAAACAGGTATAAGTTCGCTTCCTTTTGCTTTCATAAATCTTCCTTTAAAATTTTGATCCATTCTTCACCCTTAGGGCTTAATTTTTGTCCTTTAAAACTCTGTTTTGCAAAAGCTACAATCAAAGCATGAAAAATTTGATAAAGTTCGTAAAGTTCGCATTTTCTCCCTAAAATTTTACACAAATTTTCTTGCTCACTCTCTATACCACTTTGAAAAAATTCTCTTAATTCTTCATAATTTTCAAACTCATAGCCTAAGTGAAAAGCCAAACGCAAACTATAATTATCTACAACCAAAATCTCTCTTTTGCAAAGATAATTTAAAATACCATCAACACTTTCAAAACCCAAACCTTTGATATTTAAAAGCCACTCTCTGCTTACATTTGTTTTAAAATTTTCTAAATTTTCATAAGTGTTTATGATACTTTCTACTAAGCCTTTTAAACGCTTGGCTTTGGTATTATAAAATCCGCTAGGCTTAATTAAAGTTGCAAGTTCTAAATTGGATAAAGTATTGATTTGTTCTAAGCTTGCAATATTTTCTTTTTTTAAATTTTCTAAAGCTTTTAAGACATTTTTCCAATTTGTATTTTGAGTTAAAATCACAGAAATTAAAAGCTCAAATTCATTCAATCCTTGATTTTCAAGCCAATCAAAATCATGATAATTTAAATCCAAATTTAAAAGCTTGGTAAAAATTTGCGCTCCAGTCATTTAAATTTCTCCTTAAAAGCCAAATAAAATTGCTTTGCAGTACGACCACTTCTACTTGCTCTTAGAGTAGCAAATTCTTTAGCTTTAGTGTGTAAAAGCTCTTTATCACAAGAATAATCTTTAAAATAAAAATCTATCATCTTTAAATACTCCTCTAAATTTCCCTGATAAAAACTTAACCACAAACCAAATCTATCGCTCAAGCTTAATCTTTCTTCAGCAGCCTCGCTTAAATGAAGTTCTGTATGTGCAATTTGCGTATCAAGATTATCAATAATGCTTTCACTTAATAAATGCCTACGATTTGAACTCGCATAAATAATTACATTATTTGGGGCTTTTTCTATGTTTCCCTCAAGTAAAGGTTTTAAAAATTTATAACTATCATCTCCCTTCTCAAAAGAAAAATCATCACAAAAAAGTATGAATTTAAAATTTTCTAATCTAATTTCATCGATGATATCTGCTAAGGCAAATAAATCTTCTTTATTTAATTCAACAAGTCTTAAGCCCTGATCTTTAAATTCATTAAATATAGCTTTAATTAAACTTGATTTTCCAGTGCCCTTAGATCCCCATAAAAGTGCGTGATTTGCTCCCTTATTTTGAATGAAATTTAAAGTATTTTCATAAAGTGCTTTTTTTTGACTTTCCATAGCTACTAAATCTTTTAAAGTAATAGGATCGATTTCAAAAATAGGCTTTAAATAGTCTTTTCTTGCTCTATAAATTGCTGCATAAGTTTTATTCCAATCCATTTTAAGCCTTTCTTAAATGCATTAAAATTGCCTCTAAAATATCATCATCGTCTTTGCTTTTTGCTTTGATGAGTTCTTTTTCATCATTTAAAGCAGTAAATTGAATATTTTGCTCATAGTTGCTAATACTTTTAAATTTATTTAAAGCTAAAATTTTAATAATAATCAAAGATAAAAATTGCTTAGTATAAACATCAAGTTTTCCAAAGCGATCTTCAATTTCACCTTCGATCTCATAAACCTCATGAACTTGCTCACACTTGCTAAGTCTTCTATAAAGTTCTAATCTTAGGCGATCTTCGCTGATAAGCTCACTATTTAAAAAGGCATTAACATTGAGTTTTAAATCAAGTTTATTTTCTTTTTGATCCACTTCATTTTTACTTAAAGCATTAAGTTCATCTTCTAACATTTTAAGATATAAACTATATCCAATTTGCTCGATATGTCCACTTTGATCTACGCCTAATAAATTTCCACCGCCACGAATTTCAAGATCATGATAAGCCAAAACAGAACCTGCACCTAAAAAAGAATTACTTTCTAAAGAAACTAGACGCTTTAAAGCATCTTTTGTGATAGCATTTTTATCTTCGATTAAAAAATAACAATAACCTTGCTTATCACTTCTTCCTACACGCCCACGCAATTGATGCAAATCAGCCATACCAAAACGATCGCTTTTTTCTACTATGATAGTATTTGCATTAGGTAAATCAATCCCACTTTCTACAATAGAGGTACTTAAAAGCAAATCATATTCTTTGTTTTCAAATTTTAACATTTCTTCTTCTTGCACCTTGGCATCGATTTTAGAATGTAAAATCAAAATACGCAAAGTAGAAAAAAGTTCTAATAAATGTTTTTTACACTGCTCTATACTTGCAATATGATTATGAATATAAAAAATTTGCCCACCACGTCTTAACTCTCTTGCTATAGCTTCTTTTAAAAGTGCATCATCATTTTCTTTGACAAAAGTTCTTACATCCATTCTATCTTCTGGTGGAGTTTGTAAAACACTATAAGATTTTATAGAACTTAAAGCTTGATTTAAGCTTCTTGGTATAGGGGTTGCTGACATGGATAAAATATGTGAATTTTGAGTGATTTCTTTAAGCTTTTCTTTTTGCTTCACTCCAAATTTATGCTCTTCATCAATAATAACAAGAGCTAAATTTTCACATTCTACACTTAAAAGCGCATGAGTTCCTACAACTACACAAGCTTTATTTTCTTTTAAATTTTGTAAAACTTGTTTTTTTTCTGCACTACTTGTAAAGCGATCCAGTTTAAAAACCTTTATATCAAAAGGATCAAAACGCTTTTTTAAGGTTTTATAATGCTGATGAGAAAGCAAAGTTGTAGGCGCAAATAAAAATGCACAAAATCCACTTTTAACTACTGGATAAATAGCATTCATAGCGACTTCTGTTTTTCCAAAACCCACATCACCGCTTAAAAGCCTATCCATAACTTTTCCACTTTGAAAATCTTGCAAAATTTCATGACAAGCTTTCTCTTGATCGCTTGTATAAATAAAACCCGCACTAGTTATAAAATCAGCTTGTCTATTTAAATCCACTGTGATTTTTTTTGCTTGCACCAAAGATCTTTTAGCTGCCATAATAACAATTTCAGAAGCTATGGCTAAAAGTTTAGTTTTTAATTTTTCTTTAAGTTTAATAAAGCTTGTTTTACCTAGTTTGTCTAAACTTGGAATAGATCCACTCACGCCCAAATATTTATCAATTAAATAAAGATTTTCCACTGGCAATAAAAGCTTATCAGAATTTTGATACTCTATAGCAACAAACTCTTTTTTTGCTCCGCTTATCACTATCATCTCAAGACCTAAAAATTTACCTACCCCATAATCTTCGTGTACTATATAATCCCCATTTTTAAGCTCATCTATAATCAAACTAGCTTTTTTTCTTGTTTTTTGTTTTTCTTTTTGATTTAAAGAAATGATTAGCTCTTCAGGACTAATAAGATTAAGCCTTAAATCACTTTTTACAAAATGGATATTTTGAGTATCTTCAAGCTCCAAAGCTTTAAACAAAGCTTCATTTTTAGCTAAAAGTGTGATTTTTTTATTTTTATGAAATTCAAAAAAATCTTTATTGTAAGAACTTTGCAATTCTTTAAATTTTTTAGCTTGAGGTAAAATTTTTGCATTCAC
Source organism: Campylobacter sp. BCW_6467 (assembly GCF_001762855.1). Lineage (NCBI taxonomy): Bacteria > Pseudomonadati > Campylobacterota > Epsilonproteobacteria > Campylobacterales > Campylobacteraceae > Campylobacter > Campylobacter sp. BCW_6467. The sequence continues at coordinate 146,754 of NZ_MJXP01000052.1, forward strand.
AAAACTTATATCTTTTTCATATTCATTAATATCAAACTTTTCACAAGCTAAAAAATCAAGTTCTAAATAATCAAAAAAATCATCAATACACCAAAACCCTAAAGAATTGATATCATGTATTAAAGTATCGCTTTGAAAATCTTCTAATTTGTCCTTAAAAATTTCATAATTTTCTTTGTCAAAATATTTTAAAAAAGGACAAATTTCAAAATGTTCTAGTTCATTAGGAATAGACTTTTGACTTTGCAAATCAAAATATCTTATGCTTTCAATCTCTTCGCCAAAAAGTAAAATTCTAATAGGATTTTCTTCATTGATACAAAAAATATCAATAATATCCGCACGAATTGAAATTTCACCTTTATCCTGAACTATATCTACAAATTCGTATCCCAATCTTGAAATTTCATCTTCAAAACATTTCAAATCAAAATTTTGTTTTTTATCGATATAATAATTTTGCAAATGTTTTTTTGAAGGAAGTTTTTTTAAAACAGTATTTAAAGGAGAAATAAGGATTTTTTTTTCTTCTTCTTTATGATAAGCATTTAAAATCTTGCAAAGATTAAAAAGTTCTTTGGAAAAAGCCCTTAAATCATCTCCAAACTGCGCTCTAAAATCAGGTAAAACAAAGGTTTTTAAACCCTTAAATCGTGAAACTTGAGCGAGCAAATCTGCTTGTTTTTCATCTTTACAAAGCAAAAGTTCACAAATTTTTGGATTTTGTAGGTATTCATAAAATGAAGCTTGCATTATTCTTCGTTGTTATTTTCAATAAGTTTGATAGTATCTTCTTTAATTTTACTAGTTCCATTAAAGCGACCGCCATTTTCTATAGAAATTTTTTGCGTTGAAATATCGCCATTAACAACTCCGCCCGCTAAAATTTCTAAACTATTGGCCTCAAGTTGCCCTTCAAAATACCCATTTACTACAATTTTATCTGCTTGTAATTCACCTTTTAAATTTCCATTTTTTCCGATAACTACAATGCTTTCAGAATGAATAATACCACTTAACTCTCCATCGACATGAAGCATAGAAGCAAAATAAAATTTACCCTCAATTCTCGCACCTGAAGAAATTACTGTTGTTTCTGAGCTAGGACTGGATGTTGGGCTGATACCGCCTTTATTAAAGATTGCCATGGAACTCTCCTTTCTTGATTAAAAAAATCATTCATATTTTTTCTTTGCAAATTTAAAAAATACAAAGGTTCTAAAGTTTTATTAATAAACCTTACCTCATAGTGCAAATGCGGTCCCGTAGAAAGACCTGTATTGCCACTATAACCTATCAACTGCCCCTTGCTAACAAATTGACCTGCTTTGACTACTTCTTTGCGCATCATATGAGCAAATACTGTTTTAAAACCAAAATTATGCAATAAAATTACATTATAGCCATAGCCATTATCACTATAACCTGAAAATTCCACTACTCCACTTGCTGGTGCATAAATAGGAGTACCAATTTCTGCTCTTAAATCAATGCCAGGATGAAATTCCCTTCTTTTTAAAAGCGGATGCTCTCTCCAGCCAAAATTTCCCGTAATACCTTTATTTTCAATAGGCCATCCATTAGGAATTTGTCCCAAAATTCCAAGTTGCTGCTCATTGGTAAGCTGAAGATTATCAAGTCTTGCACTAATTGTAAGATTATTTTCTGCTTCTAAACCCAAAGCCTCTTCAAAAGAAGCTATTTTATCTTCTATAGCTGCATACTGCTGAGTTTTTTCTTCTATGCTTTTTTGCATTTGCGAATTAGATAATTCCAATTCTTTGCTTTTTTTCAAAAGCTCCTCACGCTTTTCACTGATATCACTAAGTTTGCTATCGAGATATTTGATATAAAAACCACTAAAAACTAAAAATAAAACAATAAAAGCAATAGTATAAAAAACTATTTTTTTGATTATTTGATTTAAATAAAAATGTCTTGAACCGTTAATATCTGTAATGGTAATAGTGAATTTATTTTTTACCACACCACTCCTTTAAAAAATTTTCTACCAGCATAAAAGAGCCAAAAACTAGATTTTTTTTATTTTCTTCTAATTTTACAAATTCTTTACATTGTATGCCTAGCTTTGATGCAATACTATAAATTTCATCATCAGCCAGCTTTCGTTCTGCACTTTTATATTTATATATTTGTATTGTATCAATAATAGGCTTTAATGCATTTAAAATTTGAAAAATATCCTTATCCAAATAAGCATTATAAATAAGATTTATTTTTTCTCCTTGAAATTTATCAAGCATAGCCTTAGCAGCCATGGGATTGTGACCCACATCAACAAAAAAATTTGGAGAAATTTCTTGGCATCTTCCTTGTAAATTTAACTCTTGTAACTTTTTTAAAGCTTCTAAGGTTTTTTCTTGCGAAGTTAAAATTTCACAAGCCTTTAATGCAAGCTTTAAATTATGCTTTAAAAAACAAGGTAAAGCAAACTTTTTACAATAAATCTCAAAATTTTCTTTCAAAAAAGGATTTAAGGAAGAAACTTGCAAATTAGCTTTTTTTAAAAAAGCAATTTTTTTTGCTAAATTTAAAACATTTTGCTCTTGCTCATCACTTATAAGTGCTATAGTCGCCATAACTTTAAGCTTGGTTCTTGCAATATCTTCTAAAGAATTGCCCAAAATTTGAATATGGTCAAATCCAATTCTTGTAAAAATATTCATTCTTCTTTCAAAAACAGAAGTAGCATCATATTCTCCACCCACTCCTGCTTCTAAAACAATGAAATCGCATTTTTGAAATAAAATCATAGCTAAAAAAGTAGCATATTCGAAATAACTTAATTTTTGCAAGTCTTGTTTAAAAATTTCTTCAAGTCTTATATGAGCTTGTTCTAATTCTTCATCATTTGCAATCTTACCATCAAGATAAAATCTTTCATTAAAACTGAAAATGTGGGGGCTAGTATAATGCCCTATTTTATAATTTAAATTTTCTAAAAGTTGGGTTAAATATCTACCTGTACTACCTTTACCATTTGTGCCTATAAGTTGAATTATAGGAATATTTTTAAAATATTTCTTATATTTTTCATACATTCTAAACATCAAAAAACGATCAATTTTATCGTAATTTATACTTTTTTGAGCTAAAAAATTCTCAACTTTCATTATATTGTTCATTAACCGCTGCAATTTGCTTTATTAACTCATCTAAAATATTAATACTTGGCTTACTTTGCTTATCAAGATAAGCCACGTGAATTTTAGGAGTTATAATATCTTGCTTATAAATAAATCTAAAATTTTCTATAGTTTTAAGATTTGTATTTACAAGCTGTGTAATCTCATCTTTACTTTTTCCTGGCGAAACAATCAAATAACTCTTTTCATCTATCATCCATAGTTCATCAAATTCACTACAAGAATCTTTTAAAATTTTTTTAAATCGAACAAAAATTTCATTCAAACTTCCCATACCATATTTTTCCATAATGAAACGGTAATTTACTATAGAAAATAAAGCTAAAGAGTAATTAACTTTATACTTATTAAAATTTTCATCCATTTTATCAAGCTCTTTAAGAACACTCCAAGCCTCTCTCTCCTCTAAGCTTTGTGTGAATTCAATTTGATTATTTAAAGATGTAATTTTTTCTCCAAGTTGTTTAAATTTTAGTTTTAAATCCTCAAAACTAAGTTTTACTTCCCCATTTTCATCTGGTTTTAAGGTATTGATAAAATCCATGTTTTGTTCATTTGATTTATTAAGCAAAACAAGCAATTCATAGATTTTTTTTAGATTATCATTAAAAAAATTTAAATTTTTTTGGACATACATATTATCAACCATTATGCGATGATTGATAAATTCCATTAATTCGTTCTTAAAATTTTCTTCGCCTATTACAAAAGGCTTTTGTGTTAAATTTTGTATAAAACCTTGAATTTTTAAATCTTCCACCAATGAAGGATTTAAACCCAAGCATAATAATTCACTAAAGTGCTCATAACTACGCTCTTCAAGTTTAACTAAGAGTTTTTTAATCACGCTATCATAATCATCATATTTACTAATGCCATATTTACGAGCTTGTTCTTCTAAATTATTTTCATCATAATTTCTTTCAAGCTCTTTCCATTTTTTGGTAAGCAAGTAAATACTTTCACTATCCATAGTTTTAGAAATTCTAATCGAAGTCACCTTAGCCAAATCTCTTATCTTTTTATCCTTACTTATTTGCAAAGTTTTAGATATGGTATATAAAAAATCAAAAAATTCACTAAATTGTTTTCCGCTTTGTCTATTTAAAACAGAAATTAAAAAACTAATTAGTTCTTCTAAACTTCTTATAGTTTTAGAATTTAATTCTTGTTGATAAATCGGTAAAAGTAAGGTTTTGTATTTGTCAAGTTTAGCTTTATTTGAGCTTGTGATACCATATTTTAAAGATAGTTCTTCAAAAATTTCCGTATAATTTTCAGGAGTTGGTTTTAGTTTTCTTTCTTTTAATGCAATTAAAGTTTGCTTTGCTATTTCATTAGTATTTGGAATCACGTTTTTGCCCTTTAATAGCAATTACGGAAATAAACTCATCAAATGCCTCGCTTGAAGCTGCTCGAATAGCCTCATACCTTGCAGAATCACTAATAATACTATTTGGAGAAATTTCAAAATTATAACTTCCACTTGTACTAAAAGCCTGACTTGAACCATCTTTAAAGACAACATTAAAATCTAAATTTAATTTAGCTTTATAACTAATGACATAGCCATTTTTATCATAAGCTAAAGGAATAAATTCTAAATTATTCATTTTAACATTAATTACATCATCTGCCTCGTGTTTTAAAGCAAGCTTGCGCCCTAATTTTGAAATTACCATTTCTTTTAAAGTATCGGCAACATAGATACTATTTTTTGGGTCTTGTTGACTTAATTCAACATTAACATAAACTTTCTCATCGAAAATATTATTAGCGATTTTTGATGTAGGAACATATCCACAAGCACCTAAAAATAAACCTATACAAAAAATTAAAATCTTTTTCATTTAATCACTAGATTAACTAGCTTTCCTTCCACATAAATTTCTTTAACTATACTCTTACCTTCAAGCCATTTAGCAGTATTTTCTTTTGCAAAAGCTAAAATTTCTTCTTTACTCGCACTACTTGAAATTTCAAATTCAGCCCTTTTTTTACCATTAATACTTACAGCTAAATTTAAAGTATCTTTTACAAAAACCTCTTCTTTGAGTTCTAATTTTTTAAAATTTTTACATTTAAAAAGCTCCTCGCTAAGCTCAAAACAAACATGAGGAATGATAGGCTCTAAGATATTTAAAATAATATAAAAAGCCTCTTGCTCCAAAGCTTCATTTTTACAAAGCGCTAAAGCATTTAAAGCCTCCATACAAGCTGCAATTAAAGTATTGAAAGCAAAACTTTGATGATAAACTTCAAAGGATTTTTTCAAAGCTTCATATACCTTTAATCTTGCATATTTTTCTTCTTTATTTAAATTTTCTTGTTTTAATTCTACAAGCTCACCTTTTTTAACATTTTGCGCCCTATCATAGAGTTTGCAAATAAATCTATAAGCCCCTTCAACCGCATCATCATTCCATTCAAGCTCTTTAGCCGGAGGCGCAGCAAAAAGTATAAAAAGTCTTGCGGTATCAGCACCGTATTTTTCTATAATCTCATCAGGATCTACAACATTGCCTTTTGATTTTGACATTTTAGCACCATCTTTTAACACCATACCCTGAGTTAAAAGTCTATCAAAAGGTTCATTTTGTGTTAAATAACCCAAGTCTCTTAAAGCTTTTTGGAAAAATCTCGCATAAAGTAAATGCAAGATTGCATGTTCAATACCACCTATATATTGATCCACACTCATCCAATACTTTACACTTTTTTCATCTAAAGCTTTTTCCTGCCAAGTTCTCTCATCACTTGCAAAACGTGCAAAATACCAAGAACTTTCAAAAAAAGTATCTAAAGTATCACTTTCTTTTTGAGCCTCTTTGCCACATTTGGGACAAATACAATTTTTCCAAGTTGGATGTTTATCAAGTGGATTACCCTCACCTGTAATTTGCACATCTTCAGGTAGGGTAATAGGTAAATTTTCTAGTTTTTGAGGCACTATACCACAAATTTGACATTTAATCATAGGAATAGGCGCACCCCAATATCTTTGGCGTGAAACACCCCAATCACGAATTTTAAAATTTACAACCCTTTTTCCTATATTTTTAGCTTCAAACTGAGAAATGATTTTTAATCTTGCCTCATTACAATCAAGATTATCAAACTCTTGGCTATGGATTAATTTTCCTGATTTTTGCGTATAAGGTAAATTTTCTTGAGTTTGAATAACTTGTTTGATGGCAAGATTATATTTTGTTGCAAATTCAAAATCTCTTTCATCATGAGCTGGAACAGCCATAACCGCTCCACTACCATAATCAGCCAAGACAAAATTAGCCACCCACAAAGGAATTTTTTCTCCGCTTAAAGGATGAATGGCATAAATTCCTAGAAAATAACCTTCTTTTTCAGAACTTTGTCTTTCTCTTGGGCTTTGATTTTGAATAGCTTTGATTTTATTTAATACATCTTGATTTAATAAATTTTGTGAAAGCAAATTTTGAACAATTTTATGTTCTGGAGCTAAAGCGATATACGAAACTCCATAAATTGTATCTGCTCTTGTAGTAAAAACTTCTAAAGAACTTTCTTTGGTTTTTTGCTTGCTTTCTTCGTCTAAATTTAAAGAAAATTCCAAACCTTCGCTTTTACCAATCCAATTTTCTTGCATAGTTAAAACTTGATTAGGCCATTTATCTTTTAATTCTTCTAAATCTTTTAAAAGTTCCTCAGCATAAGCAGTGATTTTTACATAATAACCTGGCATTTTTTTCTGCACCACTTCATGACCACAACGCCAACATTTTCCGTCTTCAACTTGCTCATTAGCCAAAACCGTTTGATCTTGCTCACACCAATTTACGTTTGCTTCTTTAGTGTAAATCAAACCTTTTTCAAACATCTTAATAAAAAATTCTTGCTCAAATTTTGTATAAAGTGGATCTGAAGTAGCAAGCATTCTTTTTTTAGAAAAAGAAAAACCTAAAGAAAAAAGTTCTTTTTTCATATAAGCTATATTTTCATAAGTCCATGACTTAGGATGAATTTTATGTTTAATAGCTGCATTTTCAGCAGGCATACCAAAACTATCAAAACCTATAGGATGTAAAACATTAAAACCTATCTTGCGATAATATCTTGCTAAAGCATCACCTATAGTATAATTTCTTACATGCCCCATGTGAATGCGTCCGCTAGGATAAGGAAACATCGATAAAATATATTTTTTAGGCAAATTTAAATCATCTTTTGGCTCAAAATATTCATTTTCATCCCAAATTTTTTGCCATTTTTTTTCTATTAAACTTGCTTCATAAGCCATAAATTCTCCTTACACTGTTCCTTTTTCATACATTGCACGATTGCGTTCTTTATCTTGTTTTCTTTTTGCTTTTTCAATTTCTTTATTTCTAAACTCAAGCACACTAAATTTAAACCATAATAATGTCGGACTTGCAACAAAAATAGAGCTTAAAGTTCCCGCTATAATACCTACAATTAAAGCCAAAGAAAATCCTTGTATCATCTCCCCACCAAAGAAATAAAGTATCACAACGGTTGCTAAAGTTAACCCTGAAGTTAAAACCGTTCTTGATAAAGTTGCTGAAACACTTTCATTGATAATAGGTGCAAGTTCAGTTTTTTTACTTGTTTTAATACCTTCTCTGATTCTATCAAAAATAATAATTGTATCATTCAAAGAGTACCCAAGCACAGTTAAAACAGCAGCCAAAGTATCTAGATTGACATCAATTTTAAATAAAGAAATTGCCCCTAAAGTAATCACAACATCATGAATTTCACTGATTATAGCCGCAAGAGCAAAACGCCACTCAAAACGCAACGCTATATAAATTAAAATTGCTATCAAAGATACAGCTATAGCCATAAGTCCTTTATTTCTAAGTTCATCACCTACTTTTGGACCTACCACATCAGCACGACGCACTTCAAATTTTCCCGTATCCTTTAAAAGAGTGCTTATATGCTCACCTATATCATTGCTTACATTATCATTACTTCCTAAAAAGCGTATGGTTACTTCCTCATTGCTTCCAAATTCAGTTACAGATAAATTTTGAAAAGTTCCTTGTTTTTCTAAAATTTCTCGGATTTGTGTTATAGGAGCCGCATTTTCATATTTAAGCTGAACTAAAGTTCCTCCGCTAAAATCAATGCCATATTGCAAACCCCTATCCCAAAGCAAATAAATAGAACCAAAAAACAAAATAAAAGAAAGAGAAATAGCAGTAAAACGCATTCTCATAAAATCATAAATTTTCTTTTCGCTAAAAAACTGCATTATCTTCTCCTATAACCAAACCAAAATCTTGTATTATTACTTTTTTCTATGCGTTGCATAAAATAATCAAACATTCCGTGAGTTCCTAAAATAGCTGTAATCATAGAAACAACGATACCAATTCCCAAAGTCACAGCAAAACCTTTAACTGCCCCTGTTCCATAGGCATAAAGTGCTACCGAAGTAACTAAAGAAGTGATATTTGAATCTATAATCGCACTCATAGCATTTTTATAACCTTGCTCTATACTAGCTCTTATATTTACTCCATCTCGCAAGAGTTCTCGTATGCGCTCATTGATAATCACATTTGCATCTACTGCCATACCCACAGTTAAAACAAGTCCTGCCATCCCTGGTAAAGTTAAAGTTGCTCCAAACATAGCCATAACGGCCACTACTACCAAAACATTAACTAACATTGCAATATTTGCAAAAATTCCTGCCACACCGTAATACATCATCATAAATATTACAATAAAAACCGATGCACCAATTAAGGCTATCATACTCATTTTAATACTATCAGCACCTAAAGATGGTCCTATACTTCTTTGTTCAAGTAATTTTACAGGCGCAAGCAAAGCTCCACTTCTTAAAGCTACCGCCACATCACGCGCTTCTTCTTGGGTAAAAGCTCCACTGATTTGCCCACTACCTCCACCTATGCGTTCATTGATAGATGGGGCAGAATACACTTTATTATCAAGTACAATAGCAAGACGCTTTCCAACATTTGCTCCTGTATAATCAGCAAATTTTTTAGAACCCTCGGCATTTAAAGTAAAATTAATCACAGGATAATTACTCTTATCACTAATCCCTACTCTAGCATCAGTAAGCATAGATCCATCTAAAATAGGTATGCTTTTTAAGGTATATTTTAAATTTGGATTTCTAGAATCAGGCACTAAAATCAGTCCATAACTCGCAGCCTCAGCGTCGCTCATTGTGGAAGCTTGACCCATTTTAGAATCATCAACTTCCATAAGTTGTAAATGTGCTGCTTTTGTGATGCGTTCTTTTGCTCTTAGTTCATCTTCTTTGGTTTTAATCCCTGCAAGTTCAACCAAAATCTTATCATCACCTTGTTTAGCAACTGTTGGCTCTGCTAAACCAAATTGATCAAGCCTATTTCTTATGGTTTCAACTGCTTGCAAAAGTGCAAAATTTTCTATATTTTTTACTTCTTCTGAGGTAAAAGAAATTTTATAGTGCATATTTTCACTTTGTATATTAATTCCTTTTATTTCTTTAAGTAAATTTTCAACTTTTGCAATATCCGCATTATCAAGCAAAGTAAATTCTAAAATATCATCATGGGTATTTAAGCCATCATTTAAAATATTTTCTTTATTAAAAGAATAACTCAATGAAGATGCAATTGATTTTATTTTAGATTTTACAGCTTCTTCATTATCTACACCTAAGAGCATATAAAGCCCACCTTGCAAATCAAGCCCTAAATTAATCTTCGCACCACGTTCTGACTGCAAAAAAGAAGGGAGTGAAAAAGTCACTCCAAAAATAAATACCGCTATAAAAATAATCAAGCGATAATTGATTTTAGAATTACGCATCAATTTTCTTTGCTATAAATTCTCTTGAAATTTTTGCAGTAACATTGTCTTCATTAAGCTTAACTTTGATAAAATCCTCCTCTGGTTTTACGACTTCACAAATAAGTCCGCCATTAGTGATGATTTTATCTCCTTTTTGCAAAGACTCAAGCATTTGTTTATGTGCTTTTGCTTGTTTTTGTTGCGGTCTGATCACCAAGAAATAAAAAATTGCAAATAACACTACAAGAGGTAATAATGAAGTTAAAATTGAATTTTCTGCCATATTTTTCCTTTATTCCAAAAAAATTAAACACTAATTCTATCATTTTTAAAATAATAAAAGTCTTTTTTATTGCAATTTTACTTTCAAATTCTATTTATCTATCATTTTTTGAAAATATTTTTACACAAACCATTAGCCCGTTTTTAGCTATTTACGGGTTAGTTTTACTCCTAAAAAGTAAAAATTCTAAACAATATTTTTGGATAGGTTTTTTTGTAGGGATTCTTTGGTTTTGGTGGATTGGTTTATCTTCAATTTATTTTAATCTAAACTATTTAGTACCAATTATACCAATTATCATTGGTTTTATTTATGGGCTGCTTTTTAGATTATGTTATTTATTAAAATTTGATTTTTTAAGACTTTGTGGAATTTTTTGCATAAGTTTTATCCATCCTTTAGGATTTGATTGGCTTAATTGGGGAATTTTTACAGTTTATGGTTTTTTTGACCCAAGTTATCGTGGCATTATTTGCATATTTTTAATAGCATATTTCATCTATGAGGGTTATATATCAAGATATTATAAAATAGCAATTGTTCTTATTTTATTCTTTAGTGGATTTCAATATAATGAAAAACAAGCTCAAACTCTTAATTTAAACTACAAACTCATCAATACTAATATCTCTCAAGATCAAAAATTTTTACAAGAAAATTTAAAATCAAATTCTGATATCCTAATTCAAGATATATTTCAAGCTATAAATGAAAAAAAAGAACTTGTAATCTTGCCTGAAACCGCTTTTGCTTTTGATTTAAAAAATACCAAATATGAACTTATGCTTAAAGAATTATCTTATAAAATTACCATTATTACGGGAGCATTTTATACTGAAAAAGAGCATACTTACAATAGCACGTATATCTTTAAAAAAGGCAATGTCTATATTTTAAATAAGCATTTTTTAGTTCCCTTTGGTGAAGAAATTCCATTTTTTAAAGACTTAATAAAAAAATATTTTCTTAAAAATATTGAAGAATTTTCCCAAGGTCCTATACAAAGCAAATATAAATTAGACAATCAAATTATTACAAATGCAATTTGTTATGAAGCTACCAAAGAACAAAACTATCAAAATTCACAAATTATTATAGCTCTAAGCAACAATGCTTGGTTTAATAATAGCAGCGAATACAAACTCCAACAACTCTTAATGAAATTTTATGCAAGTAAATATGGGGTTAGTGTTTATCATGCTACAAATGGTAAAGAGAATATAGTTATACTCCCTAAAAAGCTTTTAAGTAAAGATTGGAAAAAATTTATCCAAAGAAATATTTAATGATAAAAAATAATATTAAAATTTTAATTTTAAAGTAATTTAAGTTATTTTATATTATAATTCTGTCAAATAATATTTTGACTTAGAGGGGTTTTTACCCCAAAGCTAAATTAATTTAGCTTCCTTCCTAACTTTTATATTTATGGGGGATATTGAAAAATATCCCTCTAAGTCAAAAATTAATACAACTTCATTAATTCTTTATAATTATACAAGCCTTATTTAAGCTTGTATAATATTGTTAATTTTTTAAAGCAGCTTTTTAAACTGTTCTAGAGCATCAAGTTGTTCCCAAGGATAGTCCTTTTGTCCTACTTGCCCACGAGCCGCTACATCCGCATAAAGAAAAGTTTCTTTACTTGGTTTATCCAGATGAAATTTATCACGGATCCAATTTGGCGTTAAAGAGAAGTTTTGCATAACAAAATCACTTAAAACATCATCATTTACACTGGTATTTGTGCCCATACAATCCACACTTACCGAAGTAGGTTTTGCAACACCTATAGCATAACTAAGTTGAACAATACATTTTTTAGCAAGCCCTGCTGCAACTATATTTTTAGCTAGCCATCTACCTGCATAAAGTCCACTTCTATCAACTTTAGTATAATCTTTGCTCGATTGTGCGCCACCACCTATTGGAGAATAACCTCCAAAACTATCTACTATAAGTTTTCTTCCTGTTAAACCACTATCATGTAAAGAAGAATGATTAATATATTTACCAGTTGGATTGATTAAAATTCTAGTCTTATTAGGGTCAAAAAGTTCTTTTGGTAAATTACTATCTAAGATAAGTTTCATCACCAAAGATCTTAAATCTTCTATTTTCATACTTTCAACACAAGGCGCAGAAACTACTATAGTATGAATACTTTGCGGTTTGCAATTTTCAAAATTCGCCTTAGTGCCATAATCAATAGTTACTTGAGTTTTAATATCCACGCCAAGTTCGTGTGGATTTGCTTTTGCATAAGCGTAGACTTTATCACATAGCATTCTTGCATAGCTAATGGCTGCTGGCATGTATTCTTCAGCCTCACAACTTGCAAAACCAAACATAATGCCTTGATCACCTGCCCCTGTTTCGCCATCTTCTTGATCAACACCTTGATTGATATCAGGGCTTTGTTCATTTAAAAACACCATAACATCAACTTCATCAGGATGCAAACACTGCTCTTTGTTAAAATGCCCTGCCCCATCATAACCAATGTTTTTTAAAACATCTTTAACTAAATTATCGTAATCAGCTTTACTAAGTTTGTGATTTGACTTAACTTCGCCTCCTATCACAACCTTATTTCCTGCGACAAAAACCTCACTCGCCACCCTTGAATTTTTGTCATTTTTCAAGAGTATATCCACTATCGTATCAGCGATTATATCAGCGCACTTGTCTGGATGACCTGCACTTACGACTTCTGAAGTGAATAGATACATAAAAAGTCCTTTCATTTAAAATGAACCACAATTGTATCCAAATAAACTTATCAAAGCTTGATAAATTAAAAATTCTCTAAAATTAAGCAAAAATTAGCTAAAATCAACTTCTGATATAAAAAATATTTAAAAGGTTTTTATGTTTTCTAAAATCATTCAAAGCTACGCTAAAGGCAACCTCATAGTTCAAATTTGCATAGGTATAGTACTAGGAATACTTATAGGCATTAGTTCTAAAGAAATATCTGAAATTGCAAATTTACTCGGAATACTTTTTACAAGCGCCTTAAAAGCTATCGCTCCTATGCTTGTTTTTATTTTAATTTTAACCTCAATTTGCACTAAAGATTTTTCTCAAAGTGGTGCTAAGATCAAAAATATTATTATTTTGTATATAGTAGGTACCTTTCTTGCTTCAGCTTGTGCGGTTCTTGCTAATTTTTTCTTCCCTATAAAGCTTGTTTTAGATGGAGTTCAAACTGCTACAAACTCATCTCCAACCCACATGAGTGAGATTTTTAAAGATCTTTTATTTAAAATTGTCGATAATCCCATAAATGCTCTTTCAAGTGGGAATTATTTAGGAATTTTAACTTGGGCAATAGCTGGAGGTATAGCATTAAAACACTGTTCTAACGAAGCAAAACAAGTTTTTATAGATATCAATGAAGGGGTTTTGAAAATTGTTAAATTTATAGTAAAACTTGCTCCTTTTGGAATTTTTGGACTTGTGGCTAATTCTGTAGCACAAACAGGAGCACAAGGTTTACTAAGCTATGTAAAACTCTTAATTTTACTTGTAGCTACTATGCTTTTTGTTACTTTTGTTATCAATGCTTTAATAGTCTTTTTTTATACAAGAAAAAATCCTTTTCCTTTGATTTTTATCTGCTTAAGGCACAGTGCATTTTTTGCTTTTTTTACAAGAAGTTCAGCAGCAAATATTCCTGTAAATATGGCACTTTGTGCCAAACTTGGCATAGATAAAGAATTTTATGGCATTTCTATACCTTTAGGAGCTACTATCAACATGGCAGGAGCAGCAGTTACTATAGCTATTTTAAGTCTTACTGCAGCTAATACTGTTGGTATAGAAATCAGTCTTTTGCAAGCCTTTTTATTAAGCATTATTGCTACCTTTGCAGCTTGCGGGGCTAGCGGAGTTGCGGGTGGATCCTTACTGCTTATACCTTTGGCTTGTTCTTTATTTAATATAGACTATGATATTGCTATGAAGGTAGTTGCCATAGGTTTTATTATAGGGGTTATTCAAGATAGTGTTGAAACTGCTTTAAATAGTTCTACAGATGTTCTTTTTACAGCAATTTGTTCTAAAAATGAATTAAATTATAATATCAAATAAGGTAAAAACATGCGTCATCTCATCACTACAAAGGATTTTAATAAAGTCGAAATTATGGAGCTTTTTAAAGAAGCAAGTGATTTCTTAGATGAAAAACCTAGAACTTTTCTTGAAGGAAAAAGTATCACGACAATTTTTTTTGAAAACTCTACACGCACCCTTTCATCTTTTGAAAGCGCTGCAAGAAGATTAGGTGCTAGGGTTTTACGCCTTGATGTTTCAAGATCAAGCTCTAGCAAAGGAGAAACTCTTTATGATACTGCTGCTAATTTAGATGCGATGAGTCCTAATGCTATTGTTATAAGACACGCAAACTCAGGAGTTCCTTTGATATTAGCAAAGCATATGCATTGTCCAGTTGTTAATGGAGGAGATGGAAAACACGCCCATCCTACCCAAGCTTTGCTAGATTTATTCACTATTTATAATCATTTTCAAGGCGATGTCGAAGGTAAGAAAATTTGCATCGTAGGTGATATTAAAAATTCCCGCGTTGCAGCGTCCAATATAGAACTTTTAAGCAGATTTAATCTTGATATTACCCTAGTAGCTCCACCACATTTTATGCCTAATACCCATCTTAAAAAACATTATAAGCTTGATGAGAATATCATAGCAAATTCAGATATTATCATGAGTCTTAGAACACAAACAGAAAGACATAATAAAACCGTTTATGCTTCACTTAAAGACTATGCAAATGATTTTTGCATTCAAAAAAGCTTAGTAAAAGATAAAAAGCTTATTTTACTACATCCAGGCCCTGTAAATCGCAATATTGACATAAGCGATGAAATGATGAGCGATGAAAGGACTTTAGTTTTAAAACAAGTTAAAAATGGAGTGGCCATTAGAATGGCTGTTCTTAAAAAACTCATATTAGAAAATGAAGGATAAAAAATGTTAGAATGGGATTTAAGTGCTTTATTTCACGATAAAGAAGCGTTGCAAAATTTTACACAAGATCAAATCCAACAAAGTTTAAATTTCAAAAAAAACTATGAAAATAAACTTTATACATTAAATGCTAATGAGTTTTTACAAGCTTTAAAAGATTATGAAATTTTAAATCAAGCTCTTGGCAAAATCATGACTTATACTTATTTGCTTTTTGCTAAAAACACTCAAAATGGTTCTTTTTACGCACAATACGAAGAAGAATGCAAAAAAATAGAAGAAAATTTACTCTTTTTCGAGCTTGAATTTTGCGAGTTAGCTCCTGAGAAAAGTCAAAAATTTACAACTTTTTGCAAAGATTATGATTTTTATCTTTCTAATTTATTGCAAAACAAACGCTATAATCTTAGCAAAAACGAAGAACGCATTATGCTCTATCTTTCCAATACAGGTGCAAATGCTTTTAGTAGACTTTTTGATGAAAGTATGAGCGCTTTAAAAATCCCTTTTGAAGGTAAAAAACTTAGCGAAGAAGAAGTTCTAAGCAAAATGTATGATGAAGATAGAAAAATACGCAAAAAAGCTGCTAAAAAATTCAGTAAAGTTTTGCAAAAAAATAGCAGACTTTTAAGTTTTATTATCAATATGATAAAAACAGAAAGAAAAAACATAAGCTTATTAAGAGGTTATGAAAATGCTGAAATTTCAAGACATATCAGCAATCAAATTTCACAAAAAAGCGTTGATTCTTTGATAGCAAGTGCACAAAAACATTTTAACTTAGTATCGCAATTTTACAAAAGAAAAAAACAAATTTTAGGCTATGATGAGCTTAAAGACTATGACAGATATGCACCCATAGGAAAAGAAGCAAGTTTTGATTTTAAAACAAGTAAAAATATTGTTTTAGAGGCATTTCAAGCTTTTTCTCCTCAATTTTATGATATAGCAAAAAATGCTTTTGATCAAGGTTGGATTGATGTTTATCCGCAAGAAAATAAACAAGGGGGTGCTTTTTCACATTCTGCAACTTCTGATGCACATCCTTTTGTTTTATTAAACTACACCGATAAAAGGCGTGATCTTTTTACACTTGCACATGAATTAGGACATACTATCCATCAAAAACTTTCTTACAATGTAAGCTACTTAAATCAAAACACACCTTTAACCACCGCAGAAACAGCTTCAGTTTTTGCTGAAATGCTCGTATTTGATTTTATTAAAGATAAGTTAAAAAAAGAAGAACTCCTATCTTTATATGCAAATAAAATCGAAGATATTTTTGCAACTTTTTATAGACAAATTAATTTTACTTGTTTTGAAAGACGCTTACATGCTCAAGAAAATGAACTTAGCACCGAAGAAATCAATAAAATTTGGATGGAAGAATCTCAAAAGATGTTTCAAGACAGCGTAAAACTTACAAAAAATTATGCTTCTTGGTGGAGTTATATTCCTCATTTTATCCATTCTCCTTTTTACTGCTATGCTTATGCTTATGCACAACTTTTAGTTTTAGCTCTTTATGGACTTTACAAAAGTAAAAAATGTGAAAATTTTAAAGAACTTTATATCAAAATGCTTTCTTTAGGTGGAAGCGTGAGTCCAAAAGAACTAGTAGGAATGTTTGGCTTTGATATAGAAGATGAAAATTTTTGGGAAATAGGCATAAAAGAAATTCAAAAACTCATCAATGAATTTATGGAGTTACAATCATGCTAGAAACAATCTTAAAAAATGAAAATTTTATCCATACCATGCAAAAGCATTGTTATGAAGTTATTTCACACCTTATAGAAGAAAATATAGAATTTTCCATAGTTGCAAATACAAATTTCATAGATTTTAACCCTGAACTTCCCAAAGAGCTTGATGTTAAACAAAATCCTTATGCTCTTTTTGCTCTTGGAGGATACACCTTTGAATCCATACAACTAAATAAAGATTTCATTCAATTTCACGCAGGTTTTGGAAATGATGATTTTGATAGTTTTGTAAAGGTTGATTTAGGAGCTATCACGCAAATTCAAATAGAAAATAGCATTTTATTTGTTAATTTTAGCCTTTATAAACGCGAAGATAGTAAAAATTTACAAAAATCTAAAAATATATTTTTAAATAATCCAAAAAATAAAGATATTTTCAAAAAATGAATCTATTTGAAGATTTAAATTATAGTCAAAAACAGGCAGTAAGCCACATTGATGGAGCTATGCTTATCCTAGCGGGTGCAGGTAGTGGAAAAACCAAAACTATCACCACTCGTCTTGCTTATCTTATCGGTGAAGTAGGCATCCCCTCGCATAACACTCTTACTCTTACTTTTACAAATAAAGCAGCTAGTGTTATGCGTCATAGAGCATTAAATTTTCTACAAGGCAATCACAATCCTTTGCTTTGCACCTTTCATAAATTTGGACTTTTATTTTTAAAACTCCATTTTGAAAGATTGGAGCGTAAAAATAGTTTTATTGTTATCGATACAGATGATACAAAAAAAATAATTAAAGACTTAATCCATGATAAAAACAAAGATAATGTCTATGATATTATCAAATACATATCTTATTGCAAAAATGAAGGCAAAAGAGTAAGCAATGTCTTTGAAGATTTAAATTTACTAAAAGAACATAATTTTGAAAAATATCAAAATGAATACAAATTTGCCAACTATTACCGTGCTTATGAAGAATACTTATTAAAACAAAATTTTGTAGATTTTGATGATCTTTTATTGCTAAGCAATCTCATTTTAGAAAATGATATAAATTTTGCCAAAGAACAAAGCTTACTTTATAATTACATTACAGTTGATGAGTATCAAGATACTAATACCTTGCAATATAAAATTCTAAAAAATCTATGTTGTATGCATGAAAATATCACAGTTGTTGGTGATGATGATCAAAGTATTTATAGTTGGCGTGGAGCAAAAATTGAAAATATTTTAAATTTTCAAAATGATTTTAAAAATGTTAAACTTGTAAAACTTGAACAAAACTATCGTTCAGTAGGGACTATTTTACAAGCAGCAAATAATCTCATATCTCACAATGAGCAACGACTTGGAAAAACTTTAATCTGCACTAAAGATACTGGGGAAAATATTAAAATATTAAAAAACGAAAACGAAAAAGATGAAGGTTTATATATCGCTCAAGAAGTGAAAAAATTGCTAAATTCTGGAGTAGAAGCTAAAGAGATCGCCATTTTATTTCGAGTTAATGCACTATCAAGAGCAATAGAAGAAGCATTTATGAAGAAACAAATTTCTTATAAACTACTTAGTGGTATGCGTTTTTATGAGAGATTAGAAATAAAAGATTTAATCTCGTATCTTAGACTTATCTTAAATCCAAATGATGATTTGTCGTTTAGGCGCATTATTAATCGCCCCAAAAGATCCATAGGGGAAAAAGCTCTAAAAAATTTAGAAGAATATGCAAAAAAACGTCAAATTTCACTTTTTGATGCCTTATGTGAAAGCGATGGTGGTGTAGGAATTTTAACAACAAAAAAAGCACAAAATGAAGCAAATATTTTTATACAAAATATTCACACTCTAAAAAGCTACGATAATGCAAAAAAGGTTTTTGACAATATAGAAGAATTATTTAAAATCAAAGATTATTTTTCAGAGCAAGATGATGGAGATGAAAGAATCAGAAATCTTGATGAGTTTTATGCTAATCTAAGAGAAAAACTCAAAGAAGATCCCGAAGCTTCTTTAGAAGATCTACTTAGTGAAATTTCTTTATTAAGTGATCAAGATAATTTAGATGAAGAATGTGTTTGCTTGATGAGTATTCATGCTAGCAAAGGTTTGGAATTTGATTATGTTTTTATAATAGGCTTTGATGAAGGATTTTTTCCTTTAAATAGCGAAGAAAATCTCGAAGAAGAACGCCGTCTTGCTTATGTTGCCATCACTCGCGCCAAGAAATTTCTCACAATAAGTGTTGCAAATTCTCGTTTTTATCATGGTTCAAGAGCAAATATCAATCCTAGTCGCTTCTTAGAAGAAAGTAAATTAATCAATGAAAAATCA
The DNA here is from genome assembly GCF_001762855.1 of Campylobacter sp. BCW_6467. Lineage (NCBI taxonomy): Bacteria > Pseudomonadati > Campylobacterota > Epsilonproteobacteria > Campylobacterales > Campylobacteraceae > Campylobacter > Campylobacter sp. BCW_6467. Next base: position 166,066 of record NZ_MJXP01000052.1, read on the forward strand.
AAAAATCAAAATATACAAAAAACTAGTTTTTGCAAAGGAAATCTAGTTAAACATAAAATTTTTGGCATTGGCAGGGTTGTTGAAGTTAATAAAAGCGGAAAAGAGGAAAAGCTTAATATTAATTTTGGTGGCATAATGCGTGTAATCATGGCAAGCTTTGTGGAAAAAGCAGTATGAACAAGATCTTTGCAGCCTTTAAACCAAGGGGTTTGAGCTCTAATGCCTTTTTAAGCACTTTAAAGAAAAAATATAAAAATAAAAAAGCAGGATATTCTGGCACTCTTGATCCTTTCGCCAAAGGGGTTTTAATCGTTGCATTTGGACAATACACAAAACTTTTCCGTTTTTTAAAAAAAACTCCAAAAACCTATAAAGCTACTTTATGGCTTGGAGTTTACTCCTTAAGTCTTGATGATCAAAATATAAAAGAAATTCAAAATATAAAAGAATTTGATCTTGCAAATTTAAAACAAATCATTGATCAAATGCAAGGAATTATCTCCTATACACCACCTCAATTTAGCGCCAAAAGAATCAATGGAACTCGTGCCTATGAACTTGCAAAAAAAGGTATAGAAGCAATTTTAAAACCTTGTCAAATGGAAGTATTTGATTGTAAGATCTTAAGCTATAATCATCCTTTTTTAAATATTGAAATCACAGTCAGTGAAGGTGCTTATATAAGATCTTATTGTGAACTTTTTGCTAGAAAACTAGGTATTAATGCAACTTTAAGCTCTTTAGAGCGCATTAAAGAAGGTAAATTTGTTTATAATAATGAGAAAAGCTTAAATGTGTTAAAATACATTAACCTAAAGCCAAATTTTATCAAGGATTTAAATAAACTCGAAAATGGTGCTAAAATTTTTGTCGAAGAATTAGAATTTCATGATGAAGGAGATTATTATATTGAAACAGAAAAATATTTTAGCATAATTAATATTAAAGAAAATACAGTAAAATATCTTCTGAATAAGGTTGAAAAATGTTAATATTATCAAGAAAAGAAAATGAAAGTATAATTATCGGAGAAGGTATAGAAATCAAAGTCGTTCAAACAGGGAAAGGATATGCCAAAATAGGCATAGAAGCTCCAAAATCCCTTATGATACTTAGAAAAGAACTTGTTCAACAAGTAAAGGATGAAAATTTGCATTCTGTTGTTCAGAATGATATTAAACTTGATGACTTAAGCAAAAAACTAATCAAATGAAAGCTTACGCTAAAGCAAATATTTTTTTAAAACTTACCGGTTTTGACTCAAGAAAATATCATCTTTTAGAATCACGATTTATACTTTTAAAAGATCTTTTTGATGAGCTTGAGCTTGTTGATAAAGAATCAGATTCTAAAAAAGAATTTGAAATCATTAGTAATTTTAAATGCGAAAATAATATTATTCAAAAGGCTTATTTACTACTTTCTAAAAGATATAATAATGAATTAAAAGAATTATTTAGCAAAAAAAGCCTAAAACTCACAAAAAATATCCCAGTATGTGCTGGACTTGGCGGTGGAAGTAGCGATTGTGCGAGTTTTTTACTGCTAATGAATGAAACCCTAAATTTAAAATTAAACCTACAAGAACTTATAAATTTAAGCATGCAACTAGGAAGTGATATTGCCTTTTTTTTAAGTGGCTTTCACTCTGCTGATGTAAGTGGCTGTGGTGAAATTATAAAAGAATTTGAAGATGACATACCTAATTTAAAATGGACTTTTCCACAAATATCTTGCCAAACTAAAGCTGTTTATGATGAATTTGATAGAGGAATATTTGACTTTCAAAAAAACAATAATCAAGCGCAAATCTACAAAAAACTCAGCACAAAAGAGTTGTTACAAAACTTTAAAAACAAAGAATTAAATGATTTATTTACTCCTTGTGCAACTTTATATCCTAAAATGAAGTCTTACTTACAAGAAGATTTTTTTCTAAGCGGTAGCGGTAGTAGTGTTTTTAAGGTTGATCGATGAAAATTATTGCGAGAAATAAAAAAGCTTTATTTGATTATAGCATCATAGAACGCTTTGAAGCCGGAATTGTCCTTAAGGGAAGTGAAGTTGTAGCCTTAAGAGCAGGAAGAGCAAATCTTAAAGACTCTTTTGTTCGCATTATAAAAAATGAGATTTTTTTACTTAATTCTCATATTTCATTGCTTCATACTACACATTCTTTCTATAAACACGAAGAAAGAGGTGCTAGAAAGCTTTTAATGCATAGAAAGCAAATTGATAAATTATTAGGTAAAGTAAGTATAGAAGGATATACTATCGTTGCATTAGATCTTTATTTTAACACAAAAAATAAAGTAAAAGCCACTCTTGCTTTAGCTAAAGGGAAAAATTTGCACGACAAGCGTGAAACTTTAAAGAAAAAGCAAGCCGATTTAGAAGCTAGAGCTGCTATGAAAAATTATAAATAAAGGAAATTAAATGAAAAAAATTTTAACCCTATTTTTAATAAGTTTAGCATTTTTTCTTAATGCTTGCTCCAAAGAAGAAGAAATTCAAAATGATTTTATGTTTGAAGAGTATCACAAAGGAGATAAAATAGTATTAAATAGTGTAAATGGTGGAAGCAAAACTTTAATAAGAACAGATAAAGGTTTTGTGGTAGAAGGAGAGGAAGGAAAAGTTCTAATGTTTGATTTTTTTGGCACTTTTTGCACCCCATGCAAAGAAGAAGCTTTAGATCTTAGCAAACTTTGGAAAAATAATTCTAGCAAATTTATCATTATAGGACTTACACATTTTGAAGATGTTAGCGATGAAACAGTTAAAAAATTCGCGGATGATTATGGTGCTTACTATTTTCTAAGCAATGGCAGTTCTAATGATCGTATTATTGCTCAAATTTTAAAAGATATAGACTATCAAAATATGGAGCAACTTCCTTTTAAAGTTGTTTTAAAAAATGGAATTTATCAAAAAATAAGCGATTACTGGAATAATAATGCTCCAACAAATTTTTATCTTGGCAAAATTCCAACAGAACTCATGCAAGAAGATTTAAATAAAATCTACAAAGGAAAATAATGCCAAAAACCCAAACTCTAGAGCAGACAAAACTTAGTGAACCAAAAATGTATAAAGTTATACTGTTAAATGATGATGTAACAACCATGGATTTTGTCATAGAAATTTTGATGAATATTTTTCATCAAAACCTTGAAAAAGCAAGTCAAACAATGTTAGAAATTCATCACAATGGTTCTGGAATTTGTGGCATTTACACTCAAGAAATAGCTCTTTCAAAACAAAAAAAAGTTATAGATGCGGCTAAACTTGCTAATTTTCCACTACAAGCAAAGGTAGAAGAAGAATGAAATACCAAGAAAATTTACAAAAATATCTTGATAATGCCAAAAATCTAAGCTTAATAAACCACCATGAATTTGTTACCTGTGAGCATGTACTGTTTGCATTACTAAAACTAAGCACTGATTTTAAGGATATATTTGAAGAATTTTCAGATGGAGATCTTGAACTTCTAGAAACTGAATTAAAAAATTACATTTCTCAAAACAATCAAATTATTAAACAAGAAATAGAACCTACAATATCTGTTGTTTTAGATGAAATCTTACTTTCACTTAAAAATAAAAATAATGAAATTAAAATTATAGATTTTTTAGAAAAGCTCATACACGATTCAAGAAGTTATTCTAGCTATCTCTTAAAAAAACACAACATAAATCTTAACAAAATTCAAGAACTTCAAAATCATGAAAATATACAAAATTTAAGCAACCACACAAGTGATTTAACACTTTTAGCTCAAAATGGCAAGATTGATCCTTTAATAGGAAGAAAATTTGAACTTGAAAGAATGATGCAAATTCTTTCACGTCGCAAGAAAAATAATCCTATTTTAGTAGGAGAAGCAGGAGTTGGCAAAACGGCCATTGTAGAAGGATTAGCATTGGCTATTGCGGAAAAAAAGGTGCCTAAAAACTTACAAAATGCAAAAATTTTTAGTCTTGATATGGCTAGTATACTTGCGGGAACAAAATACCGTGGAGATTTTGAGAAAAGAATTAAAGAAATTTTAAATGAACTTGAGAAAATACCTAATGCTATTTTATTTATTGATGAAATTCACACTATAGTAGGAGCTGGAAGTACAGGAGAATCTCATACTGATTTTTCCAATCTTTTAAAACCAGCTCTAAGCAATGGAACTTTAAAATGCATAGGTGCAACAACTTTTATGGAATATAAAAATACTTTTGATAAAAATAAACCCCTAAGTCGCCGTTTTGCTAAAATAAATGTAGATGAACCAAGCCAAGAAGAAAGCTTGCAAATTCTGAAAGGATTAAAAAACAAATATGAAGAATTTCATCATATAAAATTAAACGATGAAATTCTTCAATATGCTGTAATTTGGGGTAAAAAATTTTTTAATGATAAATTTTTACCTGATTGTGCTATAGATCTGGTCGATGAACTTGGTGCTTCTTTTGCTTTAAATCCAAAAGCTAAAAAAAATGCCAATTTAAAAGATTTAGAAAATGTTTTAGCAAAAATGACCCACCATCACAAAATGTTTGAATTCGATCAAAATAAAGCTTTAATGAATTTAAAAGCAAATTTAAAAGCAAAAATTTTTGGCCAAGATGAAGTTATAGATAGCCTTGTTTCATCACTTAAGCAAAGTTTCGCAGGATTTAAAAATTCCAATACACCACGCGGAGTGTTTTTGTTTACTGGATCAAGTGGAGTTGGAAAAACAGAACTTTGCAAAGCTTTAGCTGAATTTTTAGGTTTAAATTTAGAACGCTTTGATATGAGTGAATATGCAGAAAAACATGCTATAAGTAAACTAATAGGATCTCCAGCTGGATATATAGGTTTTGAAGAGGGTGGACTTTTAAGCAATGCTATCCGCAAAAATCCTTTCAGTCTTGTTCTTTTTGACGAAATAGAAAAGGCTCATCCTGATTTAAGTAATACCTTTTTACAGATTTTTGACAATGCTGAACTCACCGACAATAGCGGTCTTAAAGTAGATTTTAAAAATACAATCATTATTATGACATCCAATCTAGGACTTAAAGAAAGCAATGAGCTTGGTTTTTTAAGTAAAAATGAAGAAAAAAGTAATCGTGCTATCAAAGATTTTTTTGCTCCAGAATTTATTAATCGCATTGATAAAATTTTACATTTTAATGATTTAAACGATGCTATACTTGTTAAAATTATCGAAAAAGAACTTGATGAAATTTCTAAAAATTTAAATAATATAAAATTATCAGTGGATGATAAAGCTAAAATTTATTTAGCTAAAAAAGCCTATAATAAAGAATTTGGAGTAAGGCTTTTAAAACGCATAATTTCTGAGGAGATAGGAGAAAAAATCAGTGATGAAATTTTATTCGGAAAGCTTAAAAAAGGCGGTATAGCTAAAATCAAACTTGGTAAAAATGGAAAGCTCGAATTTATATTCTAAATTACTCAATGCACCTAAAAATGCCCCTGTATTTTTAAGTCAAAATTTAGAAGCTGATTTTATTGTAAAAGCTTATACTTTTGGTCTATTCCCATGGACAAGTAAACCTGTAACTTGGTGGTGTCCAGATCCTAGATGCATTTTAATTCCAAATCAAATTCACATCCAAAAAAATATGAAAAAATTTATTAATCTCTATCAAATTAAACTTGATTATGATTTTTTAAAATTAATTACATTATGTCGCGATACACGCTCTCAAAGCTGGATAGATGATGAATTTATTACCACTTATTATAAGTTATTTACCCAAGGCTATGCGCATAGCCTTGAACTTTATGAAAATAATGAACTTATAGGTGGAATTTATGGTTTAATTTTAGGCAAGGTTTTCTTTGGTGAAAGCATGGTAAGCATTAAAAAAAATGCATCTAAAGTTGCCATGATTAAACTTTGTGATTTATTAAAACCTTATGATTTTATCATAGATTGTCAAGTTTATAACCAACATTTAGAATTTATGGGTGCTCATAATATTTCTAGGAAAGAATTTTTAAATATTTTAAAAGAAAAATGCAATCAAGAAAGTGGTTTTAAAAATTTTAAAGATTTAATTACTTAAAAAATAAGCGTGAAAATCACGCTTATGACATTGCTTTAGCAACTTCAGCAGAGCTTTCACGAATTTTCTCCATACATTCTCTTGCTTCTTTTGCAAGTTCAACACTCTGATTAACATCCTCTAAACCGCTTTTAATACTCTCAACCACTTGTGATGTAACATTACGAATAGAATTAATCGTAGTGGTAATTTCATTAACTGAATGCCCTGTTCTTTCGGCTAAATTTCTTACTTCATCAGCAACAACAGCAAAACCTCTACCATGTTCACCAGCACGCGCTGCCTCAATAGCAGCATTTAAAGCAAGCAGATTAGTCTGATCAGCAATATCACTAATAGTCTGAATAATAGATTTAATTTCATCTGATTGTTGATTTAATGAAGAAACAAGATTTGAACTTTGAGACATCATATCAGCAATATTCTGAACATTTGAAACAGTGTTTTCAATTACACGATCTCCATCTTGAGTAAGATTATCATTTTTTTCTGCAAGTTCGCTTATGAGGCGAAGTTTTTCTTGATCTTTTTTAACTTGTTCGCTTATATCTGTAGCAAATTTAATAACCTTGTAAATTTTCCCATCATCATTTTTAACCGGATTATAACTTGCTTCAAGGTATACTTTTTTATTATTTCTTCCGTATCTTATATATTTACCTGATTGAAATTTGCCCTCTCTTAAATCTTCCCAAAATTGAACATAGTCCTTAGAGTGTCTATAATTAGAATCACAGAACATACTATGATGCTTTCCTTTAATCTCATCAATATTAAAATCCATAGTTCTTAAAAAATTTTCATTAGCCGTAATAATAGTCCCATCAGGTTTAAATTCAATAATAGCCATAGAACGATTAGCAGCAGCAATAGTATTTCTAAGATCAAGCATTTCATAATGTCTTTGAGTTATATCATTGGCAAATTTAATAATTTTATAAACATGACCATTATTATCACTAATTGGAAGATAATTTGCTTCTAAATAAACATCTATCCCTCCCTTAGCTATACGTCTAAAAAGACCACTTCTAGCTTTTCCATCTCTTAAATCTTTCCAAAAATCACTATATGCTGAAGAATTAACAACTTCAGGCAAACAAAACATACTATGATGCTTGCCCTTGATCTCTGAAAGGGAGTATTTCATAGTTGTTAAAAAATTTTGATTTGCCTCTAAAATAACGCCATCGGTGGTAAATTCAATTACCGCCATGGTATTCCCAATAGATCTTAAAATATCTCCTAAACCATTACACTTTTTTTCAAGTTGTTCAATTATTTCAGTATTATTTTTCTTAGCACCAAACATAAAACTCACCTTTTTAATAATAAATTATTTTAAAATTATATCATATTTATATAGTATTATTTACTTAAAATTATATTAATTTATAAGTTAAATATATCCTTTAAACCTACAATAATCATCTTAAATCCCATAGCAGCAATAAACACTTGTGCTATGCGAGAAAAAACATGTAAAATCAATTTTCCAACTATTTTTTCTATAGTAGCTGCAAAATGAAAAAGTACAAACATAAATATAAAAGCTATCATTACTCCGCCAAGAGCAACATCAAGCCCACCATCTTCGGCTATAACGACAATACTAGCTAAAGTTCCAGGTCCAACAAGCATAGGAAATGCCATAGGTATTAAACTCTGTCTTAAAATTTCCTTATCATCCATATCCTGATAAGAACTAAAATCCTTAGTTACAATTTTTGTTGAAAAAAGTAAATTTTTAATAGCCATTACAATAAGAACCAAACCACCAGAAACCCTTAAATCATCTAATGAAACTCTAAAAATATAGTTCATAAATAAAGGTCCTGATAATAAAAATACCAAAACTATAGTAAAAGCTGTATAGACAATAGTTCTAAAAAGTTTTTTCCGAAGCATTAAAGGCAATCCATCACTCATAGCCAAAAATTGAGTTAAATTACCAAAAGGATTTAAGATGGCAAGTAAAGTAATTGCAGCAAAAAATATCAAATAAAGCTCAGAACCCATACTAGAAAACATTATCAATCCTTAGTTTTTACAAATTCCAAAGAAATAGAATTTACACAATGTCTTACATTTTTAGCAGAAAACCCCTCTCCTTCAAAAACATGACCTAAATGTCCATTGCAGTTTGCACACACAATCTCGGTTCTAATCCCATCTTTATCAGGAATTCTTTTAATAGCTCCTCTTATTTCATCATCAAAGCTAGGCCATCCACAACCTGATTTAAATTTATCTTCGGATTTATAAAGCGAAGCTCCACATTGCTTGCATTGATAAATTCCTTTTTCATAAAAATCATTATATTTCCCACTAAAAGGAGCTTCTGTTCCTTTATTTAAAATTACTTTTTTTTCTTCTTCATTTAATTCTTTCATGATCTACCCTTGTAAAATAATTTTTATATTATATAATTAAAATTTCAATTTTAAATGATAAATTTTTATAATTTTCAAGAAAGTTTTAAATGCAAAAAGAATTTTTTCAAGAACTTCAAGATATTTTATATGAAAAAAATATAACTATAAAATTTCACTCTTTTCAAAATTTTTATGAAGACTTTAAAAGCCACAAATTTAATTTTAATCACGAGCATCAAAGCATTTTCAAAAAAAATACATCGCAACAAATTACCTTACTTCATCCTACGCGTATAAGAAGACCTAAATTTGTCAATTCAACTCATGCGCTTGCTAAAATAATTCATTCAGTCGCTCATATAGAATTTAATGCAATTAACCTGGCTTTAGATGCGAGTTATCGCTTTAAAAATCTACCTTTGCAATTTTATTACGATTGGCTAGAGGTAGCAGATGAGGAAATTAAACATTTCAAACTTTTAAATTCAGTACTTGAAGAACTTGGTTACAAATATGGAAATTTTCCAGTGCATGATAATTTAGAATCTGCTCTAGAAGCTACAAAAGACTCTTTAAGCTTTAGAATGGGAATAGTTCATAGAGGTTTAGAAGCTAAAGGGCTTGATGCCAACCCCTTTGTTGTTCAAAAACTTCAAAGTTCCAATCATTCCATTAAAAATCTTTTAATGGAATATCTTGAAATTATACTTAATGATGAAATAAAACACGTTAAAAAAGGAGATACTTGGTGGAAATTTGCAAATCAAAACAAGTATGATTTTATCGAGCTTTGTAAAACGTTTAAACAATTCTCTTTTGCAGGAAAAAAACTTAACATTCAAGCAAGAATCAAAGCTGGCTTCACTCAAGAAGAATGCGAAGTCATTGAAAAATTTTACTCTTGATTTCTTATCTTAAATTTTGAAACAATAATGGTATATAAAACCCGAATAATTCCATAAAGCACATACAAGCTTGCTAAAATTACTAAACTTTCAAGAGGGTAAAGATATAAAAATGAAAATATTATAATTAAAATAATCAAAACTTTTAAAACGCTAGAACGATTAAAATCAAGCTTTTTAAAGCTAGGATAGCGTATATTACTTACCATTAAAAGCCCTAAAATTGCTTGAAGCACCAAAAAAACTACACCATAAGGCTTTAAAAAATCATAACTGATAAACGCATAAGTCCATATAGCACTCACAACTGCTGCAGTAGGTATAGGAAGACCTATAAAAACAGAAGGTTCATAAGTGCCTGTGGTAACATTGAATCTCGCCAAACGAATAGCTCCAAAAACCACAAAAAAAGCCGTAATCAAAGATCCAAGTTTTCCAAAATCATAACCTATAGCCATATAAAAAAGAACCGCTGGAGCAACTCCAAAAGCTACTAGATCAGCTAAAGAATCAAATTCTACTCCAAATTTTGAAGTAGAATTTGTAAGTCTTGCAACACGGCCATCAAGCCCATCGCAAATCAAAGATAAAATAATATAAATCAAAGCTGTATAATAATTTCCATGTATTGAAGCTATAATAGAAATAACCCCTAAAAAAGCTGAAGCAGCTGTAAAAAGATTGGGTAAAATATAAATTAATTGCGGTCTGTTATTCATTATTTTTCCTTACGCAAAATAGCCTAACAATGAACCTGCTTTAATTTCATCATTTAAGCCTATATGAATTCTAGTATCTTTTGGTAAAAGTAAACTTATAGAGCCATTAATTAAAAAACCCATTTTATCTCCTGCTTTTAAATCATGAGAAATATTATCGAGCTTTAATTTTCTATCAAAAGAACCTGCATAAATTCGCAAGGCTATCGTTTTATTCTCTTTAACTTTTGCCAAAATAAAAGCTCTTTCATTCATCATTTTTGCAGATTTTAATTCACTGCACAAAAAAAGCCCGTGTCGTAAACGAATATCTATTATAGACATTGCAAAAGGTGTATTAAAATTCCCAGCATCATAAAGAGCATTTTTAATAGTAATTTCAACACATTCACCTAAATCTTTATGATGAATATTTTCTATTTTAGTAACCCTGCCATCTATAGGTGCAAAAATAGCTTTTTCATCACTACAAACAAGTTCTCTTTTGGGTGCTCTAAAAAGAAAAATACAAATTACAATTAATGCTAATAGTAGGATGGAAAAAGAATAAAAAATCCACACAAAAATAAAAATCAAGCTTAAAATAATAAGACTTAAATATCCATCTTTTGCAATAAAATCTTTCATTCTTCTACTTTAACTTCAATTTTAACTTCTTCGAGCTCTTGCAAACGAGTTGGTAGACTATTTTGTTCCTCAAACTCTTTAATAATCTCACGCACTTTAGCGCCTTCAATAGTCTCTTCTTCATAAAGGGCTGCTACCATAGTCTCAATCGCTCCTTTATAAGTATTTAAAGTATCTTTAACATCTTTATAGCGTTCATCTAAGGTTTTCTTTACATAATCATCTAAAGATTCTGCCATCTTTTCAGAATAATCTTTTATGGTTTGTCCACCACTTAAGAAAGTATTTCTTTGTTTTTCAAGCACCATAAGTCCTGCAATTTCACTCATACCATACATAGAAATCATAGCTTTTATGATATCGGTTGCTCTTTCTAAATCATTACTTGCACCCGTTGAAATTTCACCTATAAACACTTCTTCAGCTGCACGACCACCCAAAAGTACATCTACTTCAGCGATAAGCTCATGTTTTTGCATTAAAAATTTATTTTCCTCAGGAGTATTTAAAGTATAACCTAAAGCCGCAAGACCACGCGGAATCACAGAAACCTTACTTACACGTTTTGCACCTTTGGTAGTTTCAGCGATTAAAGCATGACCACATTCATGATAAGTAACAATTTTCTTTTCTTTTTCATTAATACGACGTGATTTCTTCTCAAGTCCTGCTATAGCTCTTTCAACAGCTTCAACTAAATCATTTTGTTCTACATATTTTTTAGAATCCCTACCCGCTAAAAGTGCCGCTTCATTAATAATATTTGCAAGATCAGCTCCTGCAAGTCCTGCGGTTAAGCGTGCTATGTCTTCTACCTTAACTTTTGGGGAGATTTTTACATCTTTCATGTGCACTTTTAAAATATCACACCTACCTTTAAAATCAGGTTTATCAACTAAAACTTGTCTATCAAACCTTCCTGGTCTTAAAAGTGCTGCATCTAAAACTTCTGGGCGATTTGTTGCTGCTAAAACAATGACTGGGGAACTTTCTGTCCCAAAGCCATCCATTTCAGCCAAAAGCTGATTTAAAGTTTGTTCTCTTTCATCGTTTCCACCCATCATGCCACTTGCCGCACGACTTTTACCAATAGCATCTATTTCATCTATGAAAACAATAGCAGGAGCTTCTTTTTTTGCATTTTCAAACAAATCTCTCACACGAGAAGCACCTACACCCACAAACATTTCTATAAAAGACGAGCCTGAAACACTAAAAAACGGCACATCAGCTTCACCTGCAACTGCTTTTGCAAGCAAGGTTTTTCCTGTACCTGGAGGCCCAACAAGCAAAAGCCCTTTTGGAATTTTCGCTCCCAATTTAATATATCTTTCAGGATACTTTAAAAAATCTACAATTTCTTTTACTTCTTCTTTAGCTTCTTCAACACCAGCCACATCGCTAAATTTTACTTTAGGTTTTTCTGAATTTACAAGCTTCTTAGAGCTTCCTATGCCCAATATAGAACTTCCCATATTTTTTTGCATACGACTTGCCAAAAACATCCAAATACCAAAGAAAATAAATACTGGCAAAACCCATGAAAAAAGTATATCCGTAAACCAATTTGTTTCAGAATACGCACCATAAGCGATATTTTTACTATCTAGTAAACTCACAAGCTCAGGATCGTTAACTTTTTTTGCTGTATAAACAGTATTGTGAGAGCTTGAAATTGCTTTGATTGTTGTTTGTCCTATACTAACTTGATTGATTTGTCCATTTTCAATAAGCTTTTTTAACTCAGAATAAGGGACATTTTTATTTACTTCATTACCATTCAATGCCCCACCAAAAGAACCATTGCCATCAAAAAATCCCTTAAAAATAATTATCATTACAATTGCAAAAATCGCAAAAATAAAAATGGGATTTTTGTTAAAAAAATTATTACCCTGCGGATTACCCTTATTATTTGGGGTATTATTATTCATTACTTATCCTTTTTATTGTTTTTATATACAAAACTACACCACTCATTGATTTGCATTTCATCAATGAGTTCTAAATCTTGAAATTTTTCTTTAATTCTTGTTGAATATTTATCTAAAATTCCTGACAAAATAAGTATAGCATTATCTTCTAAATGGTTTTTAATATCTTTTTCTAAAATTAAAATCACATCTGCAATGATATTTGCAACAATTAGGTTATATAAACCATTTGCTTTATCTATAGATCCACACCAAGTCTTATGAAAATCGACATCATTTAATCTTGCATTTTCCAAAGAACTATCGATAGCCAACTCATCAGTATCACAAATTTCAACATTACAACCAAACTTTGCCATGATAATACCTAAAATTCCACTACCGCAACCAAGATCTAAGGCTCTTAATTTACTTTTAGAAAATTTTTGTAAAAATTTTACACAAGAATATGTGCTTTCATGATGTCCTGAGCCAAAGGCTAAGGCTGGATTAATCTTTATATTTATATAATTCTTTTTTTCTTCTTGCCAAGTGGTATGGATATAAACATTATCCACCAAAATAGGTTTTATGCCGTTTTTATATTCTTGTATCCAGTCCTTGTTTTCTTTCTCTACAAGACTTAAATTAGAAATAATTTTATGGTTTAAATTGAAAGTAGTTGTAAGTTTTTGAGCAAATATTTCAAGTGCCCATGAAAGCTCTTCTAAACTCTCATGGGATCTAATATAAACACCATTATCTTTCTCTTCTATAGCTTCTATACCTAAATCAAAAGCAAAATCAAGAAATAAATTTTTATACTGCTCTTCTACGATAAAGAACAATTCGTAATATTTTTTTTGCATTTAGAATTTTAAAAATCAGCCTTTACTCAGCTGCACCTTCTCCACTTCCTATTCCTAAAACATCTTCAAGCTTTTCTTTTAAAACTTGTGGAGTAAAAGGTTTTACAATATAGTTATTTACGCCAGCTTTTAAAGCAGTAATCACTTCAGCTTTTCCGCCCTCAGTTGTAACCATGATAATAGGCATATCTTCATATTTTTTCTCTGCTCTTACTTTTTTTACCAACTCCAAGCCATTCATTTCTGGCATATTCCAATCTGTAATTAAAACTTTTACATCTTCATTTTTAGTTAATAAATCCCAAGCTTCAACGCCATGCTCGGCTTCTAAAACATCATCGTGTCCAAGTCTTGTTAGGGTATTTTTAATAATCCTTCTCATAGTAGAACTGTCATCAACAACTAACAATTTCACAATTTCGTCCTTTCAAAGTTTTTATAGTTTTATTTTACCCTTTTTAGCCTTATTAATCAAGCTAAAAAATTTTAAAAAATAGCATTATATCATCTTTTATTTAAAATTTTACTCAAATATTATTATTTTTATACTTAACCGTAAATAAATATACACTTAAACCTAAAAGAAGCAAGCTCACTCCACCGATAAGATAAATCGCATAAATCATCTGAGAAAAATCACCAATAGCAAGTTTAAATACCAACATCAAAGCTTCTATAGCCAAAGCAATGATAATAGAACCTAAAAATCTCACCATAGTTTTTTGAATTCCGCCTTCTTCTTTTTTTGTTTTTCCTAATACTTCTTGTTCGATCAAAGTTTTTGCCAAATCGAAAATAGCTAAAGCTAAAGTTATAGCAATAGTACTTTCAAACATATGTTCTATACCTATAGCTTGATTATCAAAAAGACTAAAAAAACCTTTTTGAAATAAAAAGCAAGTAATCACAAATAAAACCAGTGCGAAACAAAAATATACCAAACGACTAAATTGAGTAAAAATAAACTCAAATTTTCCTGCTTGAATAATCCTTAAAATATCTTCAAGCTTGATATCGATACAAACAACAAAAAGCAAGTTATTTTTATCATCGTAAATTGGCATAGAAGCTGTCACGCAAAGTTCGTTGTTTAAAACCGAAGGATAAGGATCGCTTAAAACGCATCGTCTTAATTTTACAGCTCTATAAAAATAAGAACGAGTACTTCTATCCTCACCTTGCCCTATTTCATGAGCCTTATTTAAGGAAATCGCATTTTCTATTTGCATGCCTGAAATATCTAAAATATACAAAGCATCAAAAACAACAACTTCATGAGCTATTTTATCCAAAGCTGTTTTAATCGTTTCAAGGTGAATATCAGGAAGTTTATTAGGTAAATTTCTTGTTAAAATATAACTCATATAAGCTCTAGCACGATAGCGATTATCTTCAAATCTTTGTATATCTTTTATATACATTATACACCTTCTTTATTGTGTTTAAATTCAGGCACAATCTTTAATAAAGCCTCTGAAATATCTTCACATATTTGTAAATTTTCTATCTCTTTATTAAGCCAATCAAGATCAACCTTCTCATTCTTTGCTACAAAAATACTCTCATATTGTGTTTTAGCATCATTTTCATCAATCAAAAGCTCTTCATAAAGCTTCTCACCTTTTCTTAAGCCTGTGATTTTAATTTCTAAATCATTGCGATTAGAAAGTAAAAGCATTTTTTTAGCTAAATCTATGATTTTCACAGGCTTACCCATATCCAAAACAAAAAGTTCTCCCCCTTTTGCGATAGCTCCAGCTTGTAAAACAAGTTGCACTGCCTCAGCCACAAGCATAAAATAACGCACTATATCAGGGTGTGTTAAAGTTAAAGGCTCATTATTGGCAATTTGTGCTTTAAATTTCGGTATCACACTACCACTAGAACCTAAAACATTACCAAAACGCACACAAGCAACTTCAAAATTTTCATCACTCATACTTAAAGTATAAAGCTCGCAAACTCTCTTAGTGCAACCCATAATATTTGTTGGTCGTACTGCTTTATCTGTACTTATCATCACAAATTTAGCTACTTTATTTTCTTTAGCACTATCGCATAAAATTTTAGTTCCTAAAATATTATTAATTACTGCTGAATGTGGATTTTGTTCGCAAAGAGGCACATGTTTATAAGCGGCTGCATGTAAAATAAGCTCAGGTTTATAAGTTTTTAATACCTCATCTAAACTTTGCTTATCTAAAATACTTAACAAAATAGGAGTAATTTTTTCTTTATATAAATTTAAATCATCATTGATTTTATAAAGATTATACTCACTATGATCAACCATGATAAGATGCTTAGCGCCAAATTTAATACATTGCTTACAAAGTTCACTGCCTATAGTTCCACCTGCTCCACTTACCAAAACTACCTTGTCTTTTAAAAAAGCCGCCACAGCACTATCGTCTAAATCTTTTGGTTTTCTAGCAAGCAAGTCTTCTATACTGATATCTCTTGCTTCATTTCTTGTAAAAGAAAATATTTTTACATCGCAAATACCATAAGCTACAAGTTCTTCAAAAAGTTTTTTAAGCTCTTCTTGTTCAAGTCTTAAAGCAATAATGGCAGTTTTTACCCCTTGTTCTACATAAGATTTTATTTTTTCTTTTTCTTCTACAATAAATTTATCACAATAAGTCCCTATAAGCTCTTTCCTCGCATCAACTACACCCACAGGAAAAAGCCCTAAAGAACCTTCTTTTGCGCCTTTTAACAAATGCAAAGCCTTAGAAGTTGCCCCTACTACAATACAAGGAGTTTCTTCTTCTTTCATTTTAGAAGGTTTAAAATCCACAAGCATTCTTTTGCTAATTCTTAAAGTACCTATAAACATATATGAAAGAACAAAATCTATCACAATAGCACTTCTTGGAAAAGGATTAAAAAAATCACTAAAAAAATAAAAAATAAGAAAAAAACAAAACTCAGCTAAAAGCAAAGCAATAAAAATTTTTCTTGCTTCATTGAGAGAAAAAAATCTCCAAGCTACTTTATAAATTCTAAAAACAAACAAAAATAAAAGTTTTAAAACAAGCAAAATAATAGCAGAAATCATCATACCATGATAAAAAATACTCGGAATATCTCCACTAAATCTCAAAGAAAAAGCCAGATAAACGCTAAGTAAAATTAAAACAATATCTGAAGTTAAAAAAAATGCTAATCTTTTGCTTTTATAAAAAATCATTTTAAGCCTTTATGCTCTTTAAGATCAGTTTTGAAATTTGATAAACATCATCTTTACTCATCGCCGTGCCACTTGGCAAACAAATTCCTTTTTGGAAAAATAGCTCACTATTGCCATTAAGATAAGCCTTAGCTCCTTTAAATACTTCTTGAGTGTGCATAGCTTTCCATAATGGTCTTGTTTCTATTTGTTCATTTTTCAAATCTTCTATGAGTTTTGAAATTTTTGGATGCAAAGCGATATTTTTTTGACTGATATTTATATCTTTTTGACAAGCATTAAGTTCATTTTTATCAAAATCAATCAAAGCTGTACTTAACCAGCGATTACTTCTTGAATTTTCTAATTCATCTAAAAAGCTAAAATGCTCTCCTAAAAATTCTTTATACCACTCATAAATTTCTCTTTTTTTAAGCACTCTTTGTTCTAAAACCTCCATTTGTGCTACGCCAATAGCTCCTAAAACATTGCTTAAACGGTAATTATAACCATAATCTAAATGTTCATAATGCAAACAATTTTCCCTTGCTTGAGTGCTATAAAATCTTGCTTTTTCAATCTTTTCTTTATTTTTTCCTATAAGCATACCTCCACCTGAAGTGGTGATAATTTTATTACCATTATAAGAATAAACTCCAAATTCTCCAAAAGTTCCTAAAGCTTTATTCTTATAAAAACTTCCTAAAGCTTCGGCAGCATCTTCGATTAAAACAATTTCATTTTCTTTGCAAATTTTAACAATCTCATCCATTTTTGCAGCATTGCCATAAAGATGAGTTAAAATCAATGCTTTTGGTTTTTTTTCACATTCTTTAATGGCGAGTTTTAACAAATCTACATCAATATTATAAGTTTCATCACAATCTATAAATACAGGCTTTGCTTTAAGATAACAAATAGGTGCTACTGAAGCGATAAAAGTAAAAGAAGAAGCTAAAACGATATCATCTTGTTTTACCCCTGCCACCCTTAAAGCTAAATGCAAAGCCGCTGTGGCTGAATTTAAAGCTAAGGCATTTTCACTTTTGCTATAATCTTTTACACTTTGCTCAAAGCGATTTACAAATTCACCCAAAGGTGCTATATAATTGCTTTTGAAAACTTCTTCTATGTATTTTAATTCATTGCCACCCATATGCGGAGGAGAAAGAAAAAATCTCATGATTTATCCTTTGTATAAAACAAAATTTTTATAAATTGACTCTATTTTACCTAAAAAAATTTACAAAGAATCAAACAAAAATCTTTTTATAATCATTTCATATTTTTCTTTTTGCAGGCACTCCCACAAAAACACCTTTTTCATCTTGACTTTTAACCAAAGTTGCTCCACCACCTAAAATACTATCATCTGCTAAGCTTAAATTAGGCAAAACACAAGAATTAATCCCTAAAAAACAATTTTTACCGATTTTTACATTGCCCGCACACTTAGCCCCTACACTCACATGAGAAAATTCCCCTATCACGCATTCATGTTCAATCACACTTGAAGTATTTAAAATCACGCCTTTTTCTATTTTGGCTTTAGCATTAACTACTACATAAGGCATGATTAAAATTCCTGCATTTTCCTCCACACCTGCACTAGGACTTATAAGTGCACTTTTATGGATAAGATTAACAATTTTAAAGCCATTTTCTGAAATTTTTTGATAAATCTTTTTTCGAATTTCATTGTTTCCTATGGCTATAAAAAAATCATATTTAGGTAAGGTGCTTTCAAATTTCACTCCTTTAAAATCATCTAAAAAAATACATTCTTTATAACCCATATTTTTAGCCACATCTTCACAAACAAGCCCATGACCACTAGCACCATAAATATAAATTTTTTCAGTTCTTGCCATTAAATTTCTCTGTTGTAACATGGCCTTCTTTGCTTACCCCGCTTCGTTTTAAAACCTTTAAAGCTGTTAAAAACATGATTTTTAAATCAAGCAAAAAAGAAATATTTTTCACATAATACACATCAAGTTCGAATTTTTTCTGCCAAGAAATAGCATTTCTACCATTTACCTGCGCCCACCCTGTTATACCTGGACGCACTTTATGACGTAATTTTTGCTCTTCATTGTAAAGAGGTAAATACTCAACCAAAAGAGGTCTAGGTCCAACAAAACTCATATCCCCTTTTAAAACATTAAAAAGTTGTAAAAGCTCATCCAAACTTAAGCTTCTAACGATTTTTCCAAAAGCTTTCAAACGCAATTCATCGCTTAATAACTCACCCTTTTCATCTCTTTCATCGCTCATGGTTTTAAATTTATAAATTTTAAAAATTTTTTCATCTAACCCTGGGCGATTTTGGGTAAAAATCACACTTCCTTGAGTGATTTTTAAAAGTAAAGCAGTGATTAAAATCACCGGAGAAAAAAGCACCAAAAGCACTAAAGCTAAAATAAAATCAAAAATTCTTTTAAAAACTTTTTCATACATTCTTAATTACCCTATCATAAAGTTTTAAATAACGCTGTGCGATATTATTTTCATCGTATTGTAAAGCATCTTGGGCGGCATTTTTAGCTAAATTTAATCTTAATTTTTCATCTTCTAATAAAAGTGAAATTTTTTCGCTTAAATCTTTAGCATTTTTTGTTTTTGCCCAAAGTCCATCATAAGCATTAGAAATAGCCTCCACACAACCTTCGCAATCACTTACCACTATAGCCTTACCGCAAGCTTTTGCCTCCAAAACACTTACAGGAAAGCCTTCTTTATAGCTTGGTAAAACAAAAATATCACAATTTTGCAAAAGCTCGACTATATCACTTCTAGCACCCAAATAATGCACCACGCCAGAGTTTAAAAACTCCAAACTTGCACAAGAAGGATTTTCATCTCTTCCACCAACTAAAACAAAATTTGCTTTGTCTTTTAGCATAGTAGCACTTTCATAAAATTCTTTCACACCCTTATGCCATAAAGCTCTTGCTATCATAAGCACAATGGGTTTTTTATCTATGTTTAAATTTTTCCAAAAAAGCTCTTTTTTTTCCGATTCTACATAAATAGGAAAAAATTTTTTTAAATTGATCCCTACAGATTTTATCACGCAAATTTTATTTTCTTTAAGTCCTAAATTCCGCATAAACTCAGCATTACTTTCATTGACAAAAATAAACTGGTGTGCAAATTTAAAACTTAATTTATAAAGATTATTAATAACAAAACGCACTAAATTTGCCTTAAAACCTTGATCTATATAAAAAGATCCCAAGCCTTCTACCAAAGCAAAACGATAAGGAATTTTTGCCCATTTTGCTGCTAAAATTCCAAAGGTATTGCTTTTATGTGCTGCACTTTGAATAAAATCAAGATTTAAATTTTTCAAAACCTTAGCAAGATAAAAAAAATTCTTTAAAACCACAAAAGGATTTAAACTAGCTCTTGAAAACTCATAAACAATTACTTTTAAGCCAAGATCTCTAAGTTTTTGCGTGTATTCATCTTGCGGCACTATAACAAAAACTTCGTCTTTTCTATCTTTTAACGCTTTTATAATAGGCATTCTAAAATGATAAATACTCGCTCCTGCATGTGATATAAATCCTATTCTCATTTTCAACCCTTAAATTTTAAGTTTAAAAACCTTAGCATCTCTAGAATTAATCACCAAGTCAAATAAATTCTTATCATAATTTCCCAAAAAAAACATTTGCACATAAGCACTATTAAACATGGTTTTATCCATTAAAATAAATTGTGCATAAGGAATAGCACTATCCTTTAAATAAAAAATATAAAACTGAGCCTTATCATCAATTGGAGTGATTTTGTATTCACCTTGTTTAATAGAATTAATCTCTACGATACTATTTACAGAAACCACATTATCACCTATTTTAAAACTTCTAAAATCATCGCTTAAAACCACTCCATTGCTAAGATAAATTTCTCCATTTTTAACATCAAGTGGATAAGCTGTGCTAAAGGTAAAAGGTTTATCCAAAACTCCTGTATCTAAATTAATAAAAGAAAAACTAGCCACCGTAGAAAAAATCAAAGACATTCTAGCGGGCATATAAAGATAAATATCACGAGTTTTTGGCGTATCGATTTTAAAATCAGGTTTTGATAATGAAGCTAGAAACAAATCCACATTGCTTTGATTATAATCTTTCATCATGGCTTGTAAAATGTCTGTTTTTAAAATATCATTTTGCGGAGCATAAAAGCTTTTTTCTGTATATTCTACACTAAGTCTTGCCATATTAGCTGCAGCTTGTTCATCTTTGCTTAAAACAAAAGAAGGGAAAAAATTATCCCTACCTAAATGCTTTCCACCATCTACTAAAGTTTTCACATCGCTATAATAACGCACAGGATAACCATAATCCCACCAAGTTACCACATAATCTTCTCTATTGGCTATATTTTTTAATTGATTTAATAATGATGCTTCATTTTGAGAAAAAACTGTTGGTGCTTTATAGTTGTAAATATGGATAAATACTGGAGCTAAAGTCAAAATAGTTGCAAAAACAATACAAACATTTGAAGTTAATTGGCTATATTTTTTAACCAATATAGCCTTAAACTCGCTCAATAAAAAACCAAATCCTAAGGCCATTACAGGTACAGAATAAATGGTAAATCTAAGCCCCCCTTTTAAGGCTAAAAACCCAAGCACCAATATAGGTAAAGCCATAATCATACTTTTATGTTTTCTCAAAAGCCATACAAAACCAAACAAAGAAAACAAAAAAACAATTTCACTACCACTAATTCTTCGCATAAATTCGCTAAGATCTACATTTTCAACTTCTTGTATGGTTTGATTGACATTAAAATACATAAAACCCTGCGTTAAATTCGCACTTTCATCACTTCTAAAAATATAAAATTTAAGCTGATAAAGTATAGGATCAACCCCACCACTTAAAATCAAAAATATCAAAGTTACACTACCTAAAATTCCTATAATCATAAAATTTAAGCGTTTTTGCTCTAAGACAAATAAAGCAAAAAGTATTACTATAATGGCACTTTGATAAAACCATGCTATATTTGAAAGAGTAAGAGAAGACAAAATCACAGCTATATAAAAAATCTTTTCTTTTCTATGAAAAATAAGCGTATAAATTAAAAAAAGTCCAATTAAAGCTACATTTAAAGTATAACTTGAAGGATACCACCAAAGATAAATTCCTATAAATAACGGCAAGGCAATCAATGAAAAAAAGTCTTTTTTTAAAATCATTCTTACCATAAAAAATAAAATAAACATAGGTAAAACAATTACCAGCATATCCGTATCATAATACCCACTCATAGTGCGATTATAATAACTGTTTGCTATACTTGCTAAAAGAGCAGCTACAAAGCCCATTAAAGGACGTTTGTATTCATTAGCTAGTAAAATAATAGGAATCACCACCAAAGAAGATAAAAAAGTACTCATATATAAAATGATACTTTCAAAAGAAAAAGGTGTGACTTTATAAAGCCAATAAGTAAGCGTAGATAAAGAAGATCCATAATAACTCAAATCATTAGGCTGATGAAAACCTGCTATCATATCTCTTGCGCCTTCAGCAAAGGCATAGCCATCGTTTGAAATGATCATTAATTGATTATTGAAAAAATACTCATTAAACTCACTTGCCCACCAAACCCAATAAAACCTGCAAAATACACTAAAAACATAAGCTAATATAATCATTGCAAACAAAACTAAATAAGGGTTTTTTAAATACTCTTTTTTCAACATCTTTTATCCTAATAAATATCTCAAAGCATCGCGTGCAATTTTTACTTTATCAAAGGCCTTAGCCCTAGTTTTAGCCTTATTTTTATACGCTTTTCTTAATTTATCGTCTTCAAGCATAGTTTTTAAACCCTGAAACATGGAGTTTTCATTATCTACTTCTACTAAAAGTCCAAATTCATCATCTCCAAAAAGCTCTCTTGCACCACTTTTATGATCAGTGCAAACTACCGCACAAGAACAAGCTAAGCTTTCAATTAAAACATTTGAAAAACCTTCAAACACAGAAGCAAAAGCAAAAAATTCACATTTAGCCATGTATTTATAAGGATTATTATCAAATCCTAAAAGCAAAACCTTTTCTTCTAAATTTAACTCTTTAATCAAAACTAAAAGCTCATCTTTAAGTACACCTTCACCTAAAATCACAAGCTTTAAATCTGTTTTCAATCTCGCATAAGCACGAATTAATAAAGCATGATTTTTACCTTTATCAAGCCTGCCTACACTTAAAATAAATTTATCTTTTAAAGCTATGTCTTCAAGGGCTTTTTGCTCTATGTTTTCTAAATCGATGGCATTGTATAAAATTTCACATTTTTTTGGATTTATACTAAAATTTTGCACTAAATCTTCTAAATTTCCCTTAGAATTAGGCAAGATTAAATCAGCCCTTGGGTAAAGCAAAGAAATTAAAAATTTATTTGCCAAAGAATTAAAATTATTTTTCGCATACATCACACTTGGCGTAGTGCATTCATTGATCACAAGGCGAGTTTTATTTCCAAACATTCTTGCCATTAAAGCTATATAATTAGGTCGATTTAAAAAAACAAATTCTGTATCAATGCCTAAATTTCTGCAAAGTTTTTTGTATTTTAAAGCCAAAAAAGGTAATTTTAAAAATTTCAAAATAGGATTTTCACTAGGTTTTGAATATTCTAAAAAATGAATTTGACACTCTGGAATTTCATAAGAAATTTTATTATTCATCAAGATCAAATGCACTTCAAATTTCAAACTTAAAATAGGCAATAAAGTCGCCACAACTCTTTCAGCACCACCACTTCCCAAAGAATAAATAAAAATTCCTAATTTTTGCATAAAGCCACCCGAATTTTCGATAATTTTTCAATCATATTATTTGGAATTATACTTAAAATGAGTAATATCAAAGCAGGAGCGTTGATTTTTATACTCAGGCTTTTAAACAAACATTTATAAAGAGCTTTATAATTTTTTGCAAGTTTTGCATAATAAGCTGCCATTTTATAATAACTCGCACAAGTTTTTTTATAATCTTTATCCTTACTCATTCTAAGTTCATTTTCTAAAATTTTAGCAAGCTCTAAATATCCCAAATACACCCTATAAGCATTTTTACTCGCCCCTAAAGTCACGCTATCTTGCCTAAAAATCCTATAAATCCTAAAAGCCTTATGAATATAAAAACTTTTTTCCTTGTATAAATTTACCCAAAGCGTGGCTTCATTGCCATAAAATTCTTCATTAAAACGCTTGTTTTCAAGTAGAGATTTTTTAAAAACAGAAAAAAACTCTCCGCTAAATTTAGCCATTAAAAAATCTTTTTTAGAAATTTCGCTATCTTTTTCCAAACCCTTGCCGCTAAATTCCTTGCTTAAATTTCCTTCTTTTTCTATCAAACAATTTCCAAAAACATGAGCATAACCTTCGTTTGCTTTTTGCATTAAGATGCCTAAAGCCCCAGATAAAAGTTCATCATCATCATCTAAAAAAGTTACAAACTCGCCACTTGCTTGATCTAAGCCATTATTTTTATTGCCATTTGGACCTTGTTTGTAGTTTTGATTTAAAAAATACTTAATGCGATCATCATTTTTTTGTAAATTTTGCACCACACTTTTAGTATCATCGCTAGAATTATCATCACTTATAATAATTTCTAAATCTTTAAAATCTTGATTTTGTATGCTTTTAATAGCCTTTTCTAACAAAACTTGACGATTAAAAGTTGGTACTATAACAGAAAGTTTAGGCATTTTTAACCTCGACTATAAGCTTAAGCCATTCTTCTTTGATATGAGAAATTTCAAAATCTTTACACCTTTGTTTGGCATTATTTACAAGTTCTTTTCTAAAATTTTCATCATTTAAAACAAGTTCGAGTTTTTTAGCAAGTGCTATTTCATCATCACAACCTACCAAAAGTCCATCATGATTATCTTTGATCAAATCCTTAGCACCATTATAATAAGAACTTGAAATTCTACAAACCTCAAAATACAAACTTTCAATTAAAACCGTTGGCAAACCCTCTACAAAAGAACAAAGGCAAAGCGCTTTTGCTTTTTCATAAAGAGCCTTGACATTTTCAACGCGTCCTAAAAAATCAACTTTTATTCCTAAAGATTTTACCTTGTATTCAAGTTCTTGCCTTAACTCTCCATCTCCTGCTATAACAAATTTATAATTTTCTTGCAAATTTTTATCCAAATGCGCTATAGCTTTTAAAAACATTGCAGGGTTTTTGTTGTGATCTAAACGCCCTATAAAAAGAACCAAATTTTCTTTTTCAAAACTAGAATCAAAAGGAATTTCATCGCTAAAATGACAAGGGTTTAATAAAAGCTTAACCTTTTTTACAAATCTTTCATAATACACCTTATCACTGCTTCCAAGCACACTTAAAGCATCACAAAAAGGATAGCTTACCCTTCTTAAAAAACGCCAAGTTTTAGGTTTTAAATACGCTTCATTACTATGCTCGCTAATGATGAGTGGAGTTTTAAGTCCTATATTAGCTAGAATACAAGCAATATTAGTTGTATCCAAAAAAGAAATAAAAACATCAGCCTTGCTTTCTTTTAAAGCCTTTCTTAAGGCAAAAAATTTCTTAAAACGACTTGCGATTTTATGATAAAGTGTGTCAAATCTAAATTGTTCCAAACTTGTAACTTTAACTTCATTTTCAAGCTTATAAAAAGATTCTCCTGCGTGAAATTTAATAATATTTACTTCATGCTCTTTACAAAGTGCATTAGCTAAAGTTACCAAAACACGCTCAGCGCCTCCTGAATTTAAAGTTGCGATAATAAAGCTTATTTTCATCATTTCTCCTCTTTAAGCTTACCGTGTTCTAAACGATAAACCTTATCACATTGCGTTATCGTAGAAAGGCGATGTGCGATAATAATCATGGTTTTATCTTTAGAAATTTTATAAATTTCATCCATGATTTTTGCTTCACTTTGAGTATCAAGCGCAGAAGTTGCTTCATCAAGCACTAAAATTTCAGGCTCTAGATATAAAGCTCTTGCTATAGCTATGCGTTGTTTTTGTCCCCCGCTTAAATTACTCCCCCCATCACCTACTTTTGTTTGCACTCCTTGAGGTAAATTTTTTATAAAATGCTCTAAATTTGCTTGCTTGATAACCCTGTTAAGTTTTTCTTCATCAACCGCATCTCCAAAAGTAATATTTTTAGCTATGCTGTCATTAAAAAGATAGATATTTTGTGGGATATAGCCTATTTTTTGGCGATAATTTTTTGCATTACTTGCATTTAACTCTTGCTTATCAATTAAAATTTGCCCTTCTTTTGGTTTTAAAAGTCCTATGATAAGATCTACTAAGGTACTTTTTCCGCAACCACTCTCCCCTATAAAAGCGATTTTTTCGCCTTTTTTAATGTTTAAGTTAAGATTTTTAAATAAATATTTTTTTCCCTCATAACCAAAGCTAAGATTGCAAATTTTAAGCTCTTGATTAAAGCTTAATTTTTCCTCGCCCAAATTTTCTTCTTCTTGTCTTAAATTTTGATAAATAATATCCAAAGAAGAATGATAATAAAGCAAATCATGATAACTTGTGATAATACGATTTGCGCTTGGCATTAAGCGATAAAGCGCTAAAACAAAAATAGAAATCGTGGATAAAATACCTGAAATATCACTTTCATTTTTCAAAACCAAAAATACCACGATAAAAACAAGTACGCAAAAACCTATTCCTTCAAGATAAATTCTAGGCACCGCAGCTACGCTTTCATTGGTAATATTTGCTTTAGAAAAAGCTTCACTTTGTGCTTTAAAAAGGCTTAATACTCCATCTTCTTTGGTTTTAAGCTTAATAAATTTGAAATTATTTAAATTTGTATTTAAAATTTCGAAGAAATTTTTCATCGCTTCTTCACGTTTTAGTCCTGCTTTTTTAATGATAGGACTTAAAATTTTCACTAAAATAAAGGCATTTAATACCATAAAAATACTTAAAAATAAAGTGATTTTATAATTAATCAAAAGCATTAAAGCATAAAGCAAAAGCACTACAAAAATTTCACTCATCAAAAGTAAAAATGATGAAATCATAGTGCTTAGATTATAAACTTCCCCTGTAATGGACTTTAAAATTTCAGATTGATTTTTTTGAGTAAATTTTTCATAATTAATATTTAAAAATTTAGAAAAAACCTTATAAGCAATCGCGTGATAACGCCCTTTAGAAAATCTTGCCAAAAGATGAAAATAATACGCATTTAACAAAGCTCTAAACACATAAAAAACAATAAGCCCCACTCCAAAATAAACAATGATTTCAAAAACAGGGATATTAAGATATTCTTTTAGGCTGATTAAATATTTATTACGATCAAAATAAGAAAAATCACTAGCCAAAGTGATAAAAGGCATTACCAAAGAAATTGCAAAAGTTTCCATAAAAGAAACAAATACTGAAAAAACAAGCAAGAAAAATAAAAAATTTTTATCTTCCTTGCTTAAAATAAAAAAAAGTTTTTTTAACACTGTTTTTCCCAATCAAAAGCAGATTTACAAATAAGCTCTAAATCATCGTATTTAGGCTGCCAAGAAGTAAGATTTCTGATTTTACTTGCATCAGAAATCAACACACTAGGATCGCCCGCACGGCGTGGGGCAAGTTCTACTTTAAAATCCACTCCACTAACTTTTTTCATCGCTCCAATCACTTCTTTTACACTAAAACCATGTCCATAACCTACATTAAAAACATTGCTTTCATTCTCTTGTAAATAATCCAAAGCTGCTAAATGCGCGCTTGAAATATCATCTACATGGATAAAATCTCTTATGCAAGTACCATCTTTTGTATCATAATCATCGCCAAATATGAAAAGTTTTTCACGTTTTCCTGCGGCACATTCAGCTGCAACTTTTATAAGCAAAGTCGCTTTTGGATAGCGTTGTCCTAAAGTATAATCCATGCAAGCACCTGCAACATTAAAATATCTTAAAATACAATGCTTAAATTCAGGATTTGCCATACTTGCATCACGCAAAACTTCTTCGCTCATAAGCTTACTACGCCCATAAGGATTAATAGGTGCTAAAGGACTTGTTTCGCTCACAACAGGAGTTTGTGGTTCGCCATAAGTGGCTGCCGTTGAAGAAAATATAAATTTATTCACTCCAGTTTGCAAACAAGTTTCGATGAGATTTGTCGTATTAACAGTGTTGTTCATATAATATTTTAAAGGGTTTTGCATACTTTCAAAAACTTCAATGCTTGCTGCAAAATGCACAATAGCGTCAAATTTTTCTCTCTCAAACAATGCTTTTGCACCTTGAAAATCACTTAAATCTTGTTCAAAAAATTTAAAAGCTCTTATTTTTTGCAAATCTTCTATTGCGATTTTAGAACCCTTAGAAAGATTATCTAAAACACAAATTTCATGATCTGTTTTTAAAAATTGTCTTAAAGTATGAGAACCTATATAACCTGCGCCACCGCTAATAAGAATTTTCATCATCATTCCTTTTTTTAAAAATATCAAAAATAAATTTTAATATATTTTCTTAAATACTTAAGATTGAACTTTTGAAATTTCACTCTCACAAGCTTTTGCAAAAACTTCTGTATAAGAACGATCCGATTTTTTTGAACGCAAAAAATCTCTCATATAAGAAAGAAAATCAATGTAATCTTCTTCACTAACATTACCTTTAATAAGTTCATATTTTAAAAAAAGCATATAGGTGTTTAAAACATCACTTTCGCAATATTCGTGGATTTTTTCAAGTTCATTTTCATAAAAAAGTTTCATCACCTCATCACCATGCACATCATATTTTCCTGGCAAACCCACCATAGAGCAAAGTGTATCAAGCTTTATTCCACGCCCATTAGATCCTAAGGATTCTAATAAATCACAATGTTTTAATTCTGAAAATCTTGTTTTATAATTATTCCATTTATCACTTTGAGTATCTAAATAAGTTGCTGCTTTTAAATTGTATTTTAAAGCCCTTAAAACAAGAACAGGCATATCAAAATTTTTACCATTAAAACTGACTAATTTTGGCTCATAATTTTCTATAAAATTGAAAAAATTAGCAATCATTTCTTTTTCATTTTGCCCATCAATTTTATTTACTTTGATAAATTTTCCAAAATTATCGCTTAAAACCGCACAAATACTGATGATTTTATGATAAGGCAAAGGCAAAAACTCACTCCCACTTTGTTCTTTTTGCCACTGAAGTGCTTTTAAACTTACCTCTAAATCACTTCCTTCAAAACCCAAAGTTTTGCGGATAAGCTCAACATCTGGCACACTCTCACAATCAAAAACACAAATATAACCTTCATTTTTTGCCATTTTTAACCTTTTTTTAAATAATTTCGCTAAAATCATAGCAAAAATTTTAAAATATTAGGCTTTTAATGAAAATAGCAATTGTTCGTTTATCAGCACTTGGCGATATTATCCAAAGTGCCGTGGTTTTGCAATTTGTCAAAAATTTTAAAAAAGATATAGAAATTCATTGGTTTGTAGATGAAAAATTTGAAGGCATACTTAAAAACCATCCTTTAATAGACAAACTCTATGCCCTGCCCTTAAAAGACAAAAAAATTTTAAAAAGCCTAAAAATTCTTCTTAAAGCAAGAAAAAACAACTATAATACAGTAATAGATCTACAAGGGCTTATAAAATCTGCTATTGTAAGTCGGATTTTAAGTAGAAATAATTTTGGTTTTGATAAAAACAGCCTTAAAGAAAGTTTTGCTCATAATTTCTACAACCAAAAACTTGAGTTAGATTACAATGAAAATGTATTTGTAAGATACTTAAGTCTTACCTCCTTTATGTTAAATACTGATTTTAATGTCAAAAATTTAGCCTTTAAACAAGATATTTTTAGCGTAGATGAAAATTTAAAACAACTCTTAAACAATAAACTCAAGCTCGACAAAAACGAAAAAAACATACTCATACATGTAGGTTCAAGCGTAGAAAATAAAATCTATCCTAAAACCAAACTTGCTATACTTTGCAAACTTTTAATCAATGAATTTCAACAAGCAAAAATTTGGCTCGCTTGGGGAAATGTAAAAGAATATGAATTTGCCAAAGAGGTTTTAAATCTTAGTGGTATTGATGAAACACATATAGAATTAGCGCCAAAATTTAACCTTGAAGAGCTAATGGCTTTTACAAAAATGATGGATCTTATCATAGGAAATGATAGTGGCCCAACACATTTAGCTTTTGCTTTAAACAAAGCATCTATTACGATTTTTGGTGCAACACCAAGCTACCGCAATGCTTTTCAAACTCATATCAATAAAATCATTGATGCAGGTAAAAAAATCCAAAATGCCAAACATATCGATAAAAGTGATTTTTGTATCACGCGTATAGAAGAAGAAGATATCTTCAAACTTGCCAAAGGCTTACTTAATGAAAAATAGTGACAGAATATATCTTAATCTTTATTATATTTTGAAATTTTTTGTTACTTTTATGCCTGAATGTATCTTGCATTTTTTAGCTTTGATTGCAGCAAGAATCACTTTTCATCTTAACAAAAAACATCGCAAGATCATCGATATAAATTTGCAAATCTGCTTCCCTCAATACACTCAAAAAGAACGCGATAAACTATCTTTGAAAATTTATGAAAATTTTGCTCAATTTGGAATTGATTGTTTACAAAATCAAAACACCACCAAAGAAAAAATTCTCAATAAGGTAAATTTTATCAATGAAAAATTTCTTATAGACGCTCTAGCTTTAAAGCGTCCTATTATCTTCACAACTGCACACTATGGAAACTGGGAAATTTTAAGCCTTGCTTATGCGGCTAAATATGGTGCGATTTCCATAGTGGGGAAAAAGTTAAAAAGTGAAATTATGTATGAAATTTTAGGCCAAAGTCGCACCCAATTTGACATAGAACTTATCGACAAAAAAGGTGGTATAAGACAAATGCTAAGTGCCCTAAAAAAAGAGCGAACTTTAGGAATTTTAACCGATCAAGACTGCACTGATAAAGAAAGCGTGAAGCTAAAATTTTTTGGCAAAGAAGTAAACTATCAAATGGGAGCAAGTTTTATCGCTCAAAAAACTAATGCTTTGATCATCCCTGTTTATGCCTATAAAGAAGACGGTAAATTTTGCATAGAGTTTTTTAAAGCAAAAGATTCTCAAAATGCAAGTTTAGAAGAACTGACACTTTATCAAGCACAAAGTTGCGAAGAAATGATTAAAAAAAGACCTTGGGAATACTTTTTTTTCCATAGACGCTTTGCAAGTTATAATGAGAAAATTTATTA
This sequence comes from Campylobacter sp. BCW_6467, assembly GCF_001762855.1. Taxonomy (NCBI): domain Bacteria; kingdom Pseudomonadati; phylum Campylobacterota; class Epsilonproteobacteria; order Campylobacterales; family Campylobacteraceae; genus Campylobacter; species Campylobacter sp. BCW_6467. The sequence goes on from NZ_MJXP01000052.1 coordinate 197,028, forward strand.
AGGGTGTAAAATGAATTTAAAGCAAATAAGCGTTATTATCATCGTAAAAAATGCAGAGCAAACCTTGCTTGAGTGTTTAAATTCTTTAAAAGATTTTGATGAAATTATTTTACTTAACAACGAAAGCAGTGATAATACCCTAAATATAGCTAATGAATTTAAAAAAGATTTTGCTAATTTGCACATTTACCACAGTGCTTTTATAGGCTTTGGAGCCTTAAAAAACCTTGCTTTAAGTTATGCAAAAAATGATTGGATTTTAAGCATTGATGCCGATGAAGTACTTGAAAACGAGTGTATTAACGAACTTAAAAATTTAGAACTTCAAGAAGATAATATCATCGCACTTAGTCGTAAAAATCTCTATAAAGGTGAATGGATAAAGGCTTGTGGCTGGTCTCCTGATTATGTTTTAAGGATTTTTAATAAAAATTTCACTCGTTTTAATGATAATTTAGTACATGAAAGTCTTATTCTACCAAACAATGCTAAAAAAATTCATCTTAAAAATGGATTAAGACATTATGCTTTTAGAGATATTTCTCACTTAATTAATAAAATGCAGTATTACTCAAGTCTTTGGGCAAAACAAAATATGCACAAAAAAAGTGGGGTTTTAAAAGCAAATTTAAGAGCTTTTTGGACTTTTTTTAGAAATTATTTTTTAAAAAATGGCTTTTTATATGGTTATAAGGGTTTTATAATTAGCGTTTGTAATGCCTTAGGGACTTTTTTTAAATACATGAAATTATATGAACTTCAAAAGCAAAAGCCAAAAACTTGTGCTTTAATAATAACAACCTATAATCAAAAAGAACGCCTTAAATTAGTGCTTGATAGTGTTAAAAATCTAGCCTTTTTACCTAATGAAGTTTTAATCGCAGATGATGGTAGCAAAGAAGATACAGCAAGGCTTATTGAAGAATATCAAAAAGATTTTCCTTGCCCTTTAAAACACATTTGGCAAGAAGATGAAGGGTTTAGGCTTAGTAAAAGTCGCAACAAAGCTATAAAAAACACTGATAGTGAATATATAATAGTTATTGATGGTGATATGATTTTGGAACAAGATTTCATAAAAGAACATTTAGAATTTGCACAAAGAAAGCTTTTTTTACAAGGTTCAAGAGTAATTTTAAACAAAAAAGAAAGTGAAGAAATTTTAAACAAAGATGATTATCGCATAATTTTTAATAAAAAAGATTTTAAAAGTTCTAAAAATTCTTTTTTAGCTAAAATGCTTTACAGTCTTTCAAAAAAAGATGAAAAAATCTTTAAAAAAACCAAGCTAATTAAAGGTATTAGGGGTTGCAATATGAGTTTTTTTAAAGCTGATTTTGATGAACTTGATGGTTTTAATGAAAATTTTATTGGTTGGGGTAGAGAAGATAGTGAATTTGTTGCTAGATTTTTATTTAATAAAGGTATTTTTAGACGCTTAAAATTTAAAGCTATTGCTTATCATATTTATCACGAAGAAAATAGCAAAAAAATGCTTGAAAGCAATCATAAAATTTATTTAGATACTATTAAAAATAAAAATATTTCTTGGAAGAACACATGAAAATAGTTTTACTCATTGGCGATATTACTATAGGAGGTGGTGCTGAAAGAGTTGTTTGCAATCTTGCAAATGCCTTTAATGAATTAGGTTATAATGTAGAAATTTTAAGTTTTTATAAGAACGAAGAAAACTTAGCTTATGAAGTGCATAAAAATATACAAATAAGCTTCTTTCACATAGTCTCAAGAAATAAAGTCTTTAAAAAACCTTTTTACAAGCTCTACTATAAATACTATGAAAGCTATATTTTAAAGCAAAAATACAAAGATGCGGATATCATGATTTACAATAACTGTTCTCAATTCCCTTTTTTTAAAAATAAAAATACCAAATATATAAAACTCATTCATGAGATTTTTAAACGCTATCAATTAAGAAATAATTTTTTTGACAACTTAATAATTCTATCGTTGCGCGAACTATCAATTTGGAAACAATATCATAACAATGTTTCTTACATACCTAATTTTACACCAATAATCACAAATAAAAACTCTCACCTTAATCAAAAAAGAATTTTAAGTATAGGTCGAATAACCAAAGAAGATCAAAAAGGTTTTCTAAGACTCGTTGATATTTGGGAAATAGTGCAAAAAAATCAAAATTTCAAAGAATGGAAGCTTCATATTATTGGGGATGGCGCTTTAAAAGAAGAATTATTTTACAAAATCAAAACTAAAAAATTAGAACACTCTATTGTTTTATCACCTTTTAATAAAAATATAGAAGAAGAATACTTAAAAGCAAGTATTTATGTTATGACCAGTTATTTTGAAAGTTTTGGCATGGTGCTAATAGAAAGTGCAAATTATTCTATTCCTAGTATTTCATTTGATGTAAAAACAGGACCCAAAGAAATTATAGATAATAAAAGAAGTGGCTTTTTGATAGAAGATGGAAATTTGCAAGAATTTGCAAATAAACTTCAGGTTTTAATGCAAGATGAACGTTTAAGAGAAAAATTCGGCAAAAATGCCAAAGAAAAAGTGCAAAAAGAATTTAGCAAAGAAGCAATCATGCAAAAGTGGATAAAGCTTATAAATTCTTAAAGTTTTGATTTATGAGTATATTTTTCATACATTTTAATCATTTTATATGATTTTAAAATAATATTAATCATACCTTTTTTGTGTTTTCTAGCATACAAAACCATTTCTCCAAGCATACAATAAAGCCCATATTTTTCATCATTTAAATCTTTTGCAAATTCCACCAACTCTTTATCATTTTCCGTTTTAAGAAGTTTTTTTATATCAAATATTTGATATTTTTTACAAAAATTATATAAAGTATAACCAAGTCCCACATATAATAAATAATCTTTTATTTCTTTTTTTTGTTTTAATAATTCTTCTTTAAAAATAGGTGTAATTTGTACTATATCCCACCAATAATCATTAATATTTTTTCCATAAAAATCCTTATAAGAATGTAAAAATTTCCAAGGTTTTTCACCGTAATGCAATATTTTTGGATTTTTCATACTTTGAACAAATTCTTCTCTTGTATAATTTAATCTATTTTTCTTTTCATCTTTACATACAGTATATAAAAGTGTAATAATATTAAAATTATAGGCAAAATCAAGTTTTAAAATTTTATCCTTAGGGATGCAAGCATTAAGCAAATCTTGATCAGCTGCTTTAATATAAATGCATTTTTTAGCCAATTCTTCACACTTTTGCTCAATATGAGCTTTTTTATATTCTTTAACATTAATAAACAAAAATCCTGAGTTAAAATAATTTTCATCAAATTTTAAAACTCTTTTTTTACCATCTTCTATAAATTTAATTTTTGACTTTTTACTCCCTGGATCACCTACTACTGCTACAATACTATCTTTTAAATCCAAATAAAAAAGTTCTCTAATATCACACATACAAAGCATATCGGAATCCAAATACAAACACTTATCGACACTATCATCAAGCAAAGAAATAAATTTCAATCTATAGTAAGGAAGTTTTAAACTATGTGCAGCACCTGAACTTGGGAAATTTTCAAATTTATCATCTTTCATAATATAGATTGATATTTTACAAGGATAAATTTCACTTAATTCATTTTGCAATTTATCTAATTTTTCTTTTACGCTATCGTTTAAAAAATCGCTTAATATATGAAAATGATAAATATTGTTTAAAAAGCCGTTATTGGTATCGGTATTTTTAATGATACTAGTAATTAATACTGCGGTATATTTTATGTAATTTTCATCAGCGCTAAAGATTATGTTATACATCAAGTACATCCCAATAATAAACAAATAAAATATTACTTGTGAAAAAATTTTAATTTAAGTCATATTTTTTAAAAAAATCATCTAGATATTTCACTAATACATAGCATTTTTTTTCTTTAAGAAAATTTTTATAATGCATTATTTGCTTGTATGCAGATTTTTGAGATCTCTTTTTCGATGAAATTAAAGCATAAAATACTTGTGGATCTAAAAAACTTAGCTGCATAATACAACTTGGAGTTAATCCATAACTATCCGAAGCGTGTTTTTTTTGCAAAATTTTTTTTCTATATAAAAACACATTTCCAAATTGCTTCATTCTATTAACAAAAACCTGATCTGCATTTGGATTTTCATCTTGGTTATAACCTCCAAATTTAATACATTTTTCCCTATTATGTAATATTGCATTTGGAGGTAAAAAAATAGTTTCTCCATATTTAGCATACTTACTCCATTTTTTATTTCTAACTGATTTTTTTTCTAGCATCTGTCTAGAATAAAATAACTTTTCAAAAAAATATAGTATTCTATATTTACTTTTTGAATACATATTAGGCGGATAAATATCCTTGATTCTATCTACACAACCAATTAAAATACCATTAGAATATTTACTTAAAAAATAATCCATTTCACTCAAATAATCATTAGTTATCTCATCATCGCTATGTAACAAACATACCCAATCTCCTTGCGCCAAATGTAAACAACGATTCCAATTATTAAATACACTAATATTACTCTCATTCTTATAAAAATTAACCTTTTTATCAAATTCTTTTTTTAACATTTCATATATACTATTATCATTAATTTCGCTAGGATTTTCAACAATTAGAATCTCATATTCTTCATTATAATTCTGGCTCAAAGCAGATTTTAAAGCCCTTTTTAATTTTTCTACCCTCTGAAAGACTGGGATAGCAATCGTAAATTTAGGTTTTTTCATAATTTCTTGTTTTATAAGTTGTGTAGACTGAATATCTTTAGTTAATGCAAAATTATCTCTACAGGTTAAAAAACTAGAACGATCAAAATCTTTTTCCCAAAATTTTAAAAATCTTTTCTCCACATCTCGAATAATTAATAATTGTTCCTCAACCGTTAAACAATCTCTTTTGTCAATAAGCATTTTTTACCTTTTAACAAATTCTCTAATTTTTAATATTATATAGTCTATCATATCATCATTCATTCCAGGATACACGCCTACCCAAAAACTATCATTCATTATTTTATCCGTAACTTTTAAACTGCCTATTACTTTATAATCTTTATTTATTTTTAAAGCATTAAAAGCTGGATGTCTTATAATATTACCAGCAAATAAAGTTCTTGTTTGAATATTATACTGCTCCAAAAAATTGGTAATCTCGTTACGACTAAAATCACTATTTTCTTTTACAGTCATCATAAAACCAAACCAACTAGGTTCAGAATTCGGTTGTTTTTCAACTAATTTTAATTGTTCAATATCTTTAAGACCTTCATAAAGTCTTTGATAATTATATTTTCTTTTCTCTATAAAATCAGGAAGTTTCTCCAATTGTGCACATCCTATAGCAGCCTGCATATCTGTAACTTTCAAATTAAACCCAAAATGAGAATAAACATATTTATGATCATAGCCTTTAGGTAAAGTTCCAAAATTTTGAGCAAAGCGACAACCACAAGTATTATCCATCCCACTTTTACACCAACAATCTCTTCCCCAATCTCTCATAGATAATATAATTTTTTTAAGTAAAAGATTATCTGTATATACAGCCCCACCTTCACCCATAGTGATATGATGCGGAGGATAAAATGAGCTAGTTCCTATATCCCCCCAAGTTCCTGTCATTTTTCCATCATATTTTGACCCCAAAGCATCGCAGTTATCTTCTATCAACCAAAGATTGTATTTATTACAAAACTCTTTTACAGCTTTTACATTAAAGGGATTCCCCAATGTATGTGCTATAATAACGGCTTTGGTTTTGGAGCTTAAAGCTAATTCAAGTTGATCTATATCTATATTAGCATATTTTAAATTCATATCTACAAATACAGGAACTGCACCATATTGGATTATTGGTGCTATAGTAGTAGGAAATCCCGCTGCAACAGTTATAATTTCATCACCTCTTTGAATTTGTCTTTCTTTTAATAATGGAGAAGTTAAAGCAAAAAAAGCCAATAAATTAGCAGATGAACCAGAATTAACCAAAAAAGCCCATTTAATACCTAAAAATTTAGCTAAATCTTTTTCAAATTTTTCAGAATATTTGCTATAAGTAAGCCAAAATTCCAAAGAGCTATCAACCAAATATTCCAACTCTTTTTCATCAAAAATACGACCGGCATAATTAATTTTAGATTTTTTGCTAATAATTTCATTAAATTTCGGCTTATGATACAAATTATAATATTCTTTAACTTTGTTTAAAATTTCTTTTTTTAATTCTTGAATTAACATTATTCGTTTTCCTTTAACTTTTGAATCATTTTCAAATATAAATCATCAACAACTGCTTTACTATCAATTTTATCTAAATTTCTCCAATAATATGCTTTCATATTGCTAATCGCTTTTTTATGAGAAGTAAATTTAAATCCATTCATTTCAGATAAAATTCTATCATTATTAGCCGTATATTCACTATTTAATCCCTTATTTAAAATTATCACATCTGATTTAAAATCACTTAAATCATTTACAATATTTGCAATAGTTAATAAATCTACCCTATATCCCTCTCCGCTAGTTGCGTTATAAATCTGGTGACACATATCATGATGCAAAGCATAATCAATTATTTTAATAAGATCTACAATATAAATATAATCAAAAAAACAATTTTGATTGATAACTATAGGAAGTTTTAAAAAATTTTTACATATAGTATTTGAAATAAATTTAAAACGATAATCCTCATATTCTCCATAAACTCCAAATAATCTTAAGTGTATAACATTTTTGTAATTTTTTATTAATTTGGAAACAATCTGCTTATAAAAACCGTAAGAATCCAAAGCATAACCTCTACACTCTTCTTCTTTCACATTGATTATATTATGATGTTTTCCATATTCAGCACCACTTCCAAAAGATAAAAATTTATAAACCTTATTTACATGCTTTAATAAATTAAGAAAAATTCTTAAATTATATTCAACAGTATTTTGAAAACCGATTTTATACTCTCCTTTGTTGGCTAAATGTATAATAATATCAATTTTATGATTTTTAATAAAATTATCTACGGCACTTTCATCTATTAAATCTAATTCTTTGCTATTAGGGCAGTGTAAAGTATAATATGAGTATTTTTGTTGCAAATACTCTTTTAAATGCTTACCAATAAAACCATTTGACCCTGTAATAAATATATTCATTATTTATCTTTTTTACAAAACATTAATTCTTTTAATTTAGCAGGCTTCATAAAAGGATACATGTTTTCTATAGATTTCCCTATAATTAATTTTGGCTCAACAACAGTTAGTTTATTATTTAAAACAATATCTATAACCTCAGGTTGAGAATTTGAAAAAACTGTGTTAATAATCCTATCAAAAGAATTTAAACTTTTTATAGTTCTAGATCTAATCCCATAAGCTTTAGCAATAAGCTTAAAATTAGGAACACTATAGTCCTTAATGGTTCCTATATAATTTTTATCGAAATATATCTCTTGAAATTGCCTAACCATCCCTAAATTTTGATTATTAAAAATAAAAATTTTAATAGGTAAGTTACGCCTTTTAATTACTTCTAATTCTTGAATGTTCATTTGAAATCCACCGTCTCCTGCAATTACAACCACAGATTGTTTATTTGCAATACAAGCACCTATTGCACATGGCAAGGAAAATCCCATAGCTCCCATTCCACCAGAAAAAAGTATTCGAGTATTTTTTAATACATTTAACGCCTGAGCTGCCCACATTTGATGTTGTCCAACATCAATGCAAAAAATCATGGCATTAGCCTTCTTAGATATCTTTGAAATTAAAAAATTCTCTATCTTGATATTACCATAAATATCTTTATTGCTTGGCAATATTTTGATTATATTCTTAACCCAATTTCTCCATTGATCACACTTGCATTGAAAATTATATTTAATAATCCTACTTAAAAACAATTTAATATCGCTAGAAATTTGTATTTTTACCGGAATTTTTTTTCCTAGTTCATTCTTATCAATATCCACCTGAATAATCTCTGATTTCTTAGCAAATAATTTTAAATCTGTGCCAGTTTGCCTAGTATCCAAACGCGAACCCAATACCAAAATAACATCGCTATTAGCTAAAGCTAAATTAGCACAACGATTTCCATAAGAACCAATTAATCCCAAATTTAATTCAAATTCACTCTCAACAACATCTTTACCCATTAAAGAATGAACAACAGGCAGATTATATTTTTTTAAAAAAAAATCTAATATTCTACAAGCATTAGAATTTCTAACACCTCCACCTACCAAAACTATAGGACTTTTAGCCATACTAAGCTTGGAAATAGTATTTTTTATTTGACTTACTAGCAAATCATTATTTGCAATACAAGTTTCTTGCATATTTAAATGTTCTTTTGATTTAAAAAAACTTCTAGCTTGGTTAAAATCAATTTCTGCTCTTTGAATATTCATAGGTATATCAATTAAAACAGGTCCTTTTCTTTGAAAATGAGAAATAAAATGTGCTTTTTCTAACTCATATCTTAAATCCTCTATTTTATTTACCATTACAGCATATTTTGTAATAGGTTTTACAATCTCTACAATATCCGTTTCTTGAAAACCAATTTGTCTTGAAGATTTACTATAATTAAATTCATAAGTATTTACTTGCCCTGTAATACACAATAAAGGGACAGAATCAAAATAACAGCTCCCTATAGTAGTGATTAAATTTGTAGCACCAGGACCACTGGTCGCAATTACTACTCCCGATTTTCCTGTAATTCTTGCATAACCTTCAGCAGCAAAAGCGCTGCCTTGTTCTTGAATTCCATTTATCATTTCAATATTAGAATTTTTTGAGATAGAATCATAAATATGAGCCACAGCTCCACCAATATAACCAAAAACTTTATCAACTTTATTTAATACAAGAAAGTTAACCAAAAAATCACTTGCTTTCATTAATTAAAAAAACTTTCCAAATTATATCTATTGGTTAAATTATTTAATTGAGCAGTGCTAATAATATTCCCTTCATTATAAAAACTTCTATACCATTCTATTGTCATTTTTATACTTTCTTCGCTTGTAAAAAATGAATTCCAAGATAACATCTTTTTTGCTTTGGAAGGATCTAACATCAACAAATTTGCCTCATGCGGAGCATTTAAATCTACTTTACATTGATAAGAAATTTTATCCCAAAAATTTTTTGCTATTTTCAATACTTCATTAACTGTTAAATTTCCACTTACTTCTGGCCCAAAATTAAAACTTGTAGCAAACTCGGTATCCCCTTGAAATAATTTTCTTCCAAGTAGTAAATAACCATATAAAGGTTCAAGAACATGTTGCCAAGGACGCGTTGAATTTGGACTTCTAATTTCAACTTTTTTATCACTAACACAAGCTTTAATAATATCAGGTATCAACCTATCTTCACTCCAATCACCGCCACCAATTACATTTCCAGCTCTAGCAGAAGCAATTAATATTTGATGTTTGCTGCCAAAATCATCGACATTAAAAAAACTCTGCCTCATCGAGTCAATAACAAGCTCGGCACAAGCTTTACTAGCACTATAAGGATCATAACCACCCAAAGTATCATTTTCTCTATATCCCCAAAGCCATTCTTTATTTTTATAAACTTTATCAGTAGTTATCAACACAATTGCCTTTAAATTTTTAAGCTTTCTAGAAATATTTAAAATATTTAATGTGCCAATTGTATTTGTTTGAAAAGTATTATAAGGATCTTGATAGCTTTTTCTTACTAGTGGTTGAGCTGCTAAGTGAAAAATAATCTCTGGATCGCTATTTATCAAAGCTTTTTCTAACTCTACCTTATCATTAATGTCTGAAAAATAACTGTTTTCATAAAGTCTTTCACCACCAAGAAGGTCAAAATGATTAATCTTAGTATTTGGCTTCAAAGAATAACCATCAACCTTAGCACCAAGATTGTACAACCATAAACCCAACCAAGAACCTTTAAAACCCGTATGACCTGTAAGAAAAACTTTTGTGTTTTCATAGATTTTAAATGACATAGCAACTTTTCCTTATTTATCAAGCCATAAAGCCCAAGGAGCTTTATTATTTATCCACATTTGAGTTAAATCGCTCTTATCTTTTAAAGTATCCATACATTTCCAAAAGCCATGATGTTTATAGCTATAAAGCTTACCATCTTGAGCTAAATTTCTTAACGGAGCTTGTTCAAAAATAGTTTCATCGCCTTCTTTTATGTACTCAAATATCTTAGGTTCACACACAAAAAAACCTCCATTAATCCAACCTGCATTATTCAAACTAGCATCGCCTTTAGGTTTTTCTGTAAAACTTTTTATACAATTTGTATCATTATCTATATCCAAGGCTCCAAATTTTCCTTCAGGCAAAACAGAAGTCATTGTAATATACCCACTATGACTTCTATGAAAATTTATCAACTCTTTGATATTCACATCACTTACCCCATCACCATAAGTAAGCATAAAAGTTTCATTACCCACATAAGGTTTTGCATGTAAAATTCTACCTCCTGTCATAGAGTCTTGTCCAGTATAAAGCATGGTAACCTTCCAAGGCTCATGTCTGGTGTTATGAATTTGAATAGAATTATTTGACATATCTACTGTTATATCGCTGTATTGTGTATAATAATTCATAAAATAGTCTTTTATAACATGACCTTTATACCCTGTTAATATAATAAAATCATTAAAACCATAGTAACTATAAATTTTCATTATATGCCAAAGAATAGGCTTTCCACCTATCTCTACCATAGGCTTGGGCTTTAAATTTGTCTCTTCTGAAAGTCTTGTTCCAAAACCACCCGCCAAAATTAAAACTTTCATTAATCAATCACTCCCTTTGATTAAAAATTTTCTTAATAATATCTGACGAATATAATAATAAATCTTTATCAAAATTTTATATTTTATTTTTTTTATCTTAGGATTAAAAGGTTCCATGTTTTTAGGCTCAAAATTAATCATCATAATATTACTCATAGAAAAAAGCATATAATTATACTTAGGCGTTATAAACAAAGTTTCTTCTTGAGATAACAGTTTGGCGCCCAAACCCATACTGCCATGTGATCCTATTATAATTTTACACAATGAAAGAAAATAAAGATCTAAGTAACCTTTTTCTGGAGTATTTATATCACATATAAAATAATCTAAATTTTCAATATGTGGCGCAATATTATCCTTAACCCATTTATTATCATCGCTAAAGAAATAAAATTTAGCATCACTATACATTGACCTCACTATATTAATGCATTTAAAAAAATAATCTACACTAGTTGGCTTTCCATAAACAACATGTTCTTGACTTAAATCTCCTCTTCGAACATGAACTCCACAACTCCTATTTCTTTTAATTTCATTGGCTAAAAATTTTATCTTATTATCACTTAACAACTCTAAAGGATTAAAAAATTCACGAATTTCTCTACAAATTTCTACAATATCACATTTTGAATTATAACCAACAACATATAAAGGTGGTTGGTATTCTAAAACTAATTCACTATCTACCCTAAATTTTTTATATTGATCAATTTCCGACTTACTTGCAATTTCAATGGAAATATTTGGAAATATTTTAGGAATATCCCAATTTATATTATAAGTCTTATCATAACCTTTATTTATATTATAAAATCCTAATCCTTCCTCTTCAAACCAAGTAATATCATATTTTACTTTATATCCTTTTTTTTCAAAAAGCTTTCCTATTGCAAAAAAATAAAGTTGACTTACAATTCCTCCATCAACTCTTATTATAACAAAATTAGATTCTAACATCTTATTCCTTGCTACCCAATAAACAATTGCTCATAGAGATGATTTTCGCGATTAATATATTTTAATGCTCTATAATAATTATCCTTAATGGCTGCTAAACGCTCTTCATAATCTTTTTCATTGCATTGCTTTAAAACATATTCTATTCTATCTATATCATTCGGAGAAATTTCAATAATTCCATCCAAATTGAAAAAATCACCAATTTTAGTTGCACCTATATATATGGGTATGCACATTGATATAAAACAATCCAAAATTTTTTCAGTGAAATAATAAGTAGAAATTTCATTTTCAACTACAATTTGATAACGATACTTATCCAAAGATTCTGATTTAAAACAAATAGATCTATTTACATAAGCACCAAATACATCAACCATTTCTCCGCCTATTTCTCTTACCTTATCTGCTAAAGTATTTCTTACTATATGCAAAGGTGTTAATTGCTTTCCAGATACCACCATAGAAATATTTTTATTCTTAATTTTAAATTTATCTTCTGTATATTGCAATGGATCGTTTATATCCGTATAGCACCATACACCCATTGTATAAATCATTTTAGCATGAGGATATTGGTTTAAAAGTTTTTCATCGTGCGTAATAATATATTGAAATTCACTACTTAAAATTTTATTTTTTTCTAAAATTTTATATGGTTTTTCACAAATAGATCTCGGTTCTAAAATCCATGCAATTTTCTTAGAAGGTCTTCCCATTGTTTCTAAAATTGATTCTCCTGTATAAAAATGAGTATCTAGGCTAAAATTAAATCTATCCCATAAAAAATATTTATTTTCAACTTTACTATGAGCACATCCATAAGGATTATGAGCAAAATGTTTGTCTCTAATAAAAAATAAATCCATTGGTAAACCAGATTGATTATAAATTTTTGGTTTTAAATTAGAAATTATAGCATTTTGCTCATACCAAGGTAAATAAATAGAACCATAAATTTTATGATGAATTTTTCCTTGTTTATTTCTTATTTTATCAATCATATTTTGAATAAATTTTATTCTCACCCAATAACCTTTTATTTTCAAATGCTGTATTTATATTATATAATAACTTTAACTAATTTTCAAATTTGATAAATATAATTTAGAGTTGTTTTATATTTAACATAATAAATTTCTAATTTTCAGAATTTTTATAGTTGATTAATAATTTTTTAAATATATAAATAATAATATAGAATTTCATATTATATTTAAAACATTATTAAAGATTTTCTAATAAAGAAAAAATTTATTTTGACTTCTAAAAAATATCTTTATACATTCTTTCAAAAATTTATTCATTTTTCTTAATTTTATTCAACCTCTATGCAATTTTAAAATAACCTTATAAAAAATTAAAAATACACCTTAATTTATTTTTATACATCTAACGCCTTTTTCAATAAATCAATTTGCTCACTAATATCAAACTGATGATTTCCGATAAATAAACCTTTCTCGTGAATATATTTTGCATTTTTCAGATCTTGATGAATTTCATAGTCAAAATATTTAATCACTTCATTTTGTGTAAAATCTCCAGTAGCTATAGGACGGTATTCTATATCATTTTCTTCTAGTTTTTTAATGATATCTTTTCTTTGCAATTTAGAATTTGGTCTAATCACTAATGAAAATCCAAACCAAGAGCTACTTCCGATTTCTTTTTGCATAATAAATTCAGGATGATTTTTAAAATATTCACAAAATAATTTAGCATTTTCCCTGCGGTGTTTTAAAAACATAGGTAATTTTTTAAGTTGCTCTATACCTATAGCTCCGCTCATTTCTACAGGACGAACATTGTATCCTGGTAATACAAAACGAAATGCTTCGCTAAACCAATCATCGCTTTTATTGGCAACTAAATTTTCTTTTGGTAAATTTCTAGTCCATCCATGTGCTCTTAAACAAAGCAATATATGATACAACTCCTCATGATCTGTAATAACAAAACCACCTTCCATTGTAGCCATGTGATGAGAGAAAAAAGTAGAAAAAGTCCCCATAATGCCAAAAGTTCCAGCTTGTTTGCCTTTATATTCAGCACCCATTGACTCGCAGTTGTCTTCAAGCAAGATAATATCTTTTCCCTTGATAAGATTATTAATCACATTAAAATCATTAGGATTTCCTAATAAATTTACAACCATGATCATTTTTGTTCTATCACTAATGGCGCTACTTAAAGCATCTAAGTCGTAATTTAGTGTTTCTAAATCAATATCTACAAATTTTAATTTCAAGCCATACTGGTAAAGCGGATAATAGGTAGTACTCCATGATACCGCAGGAACTATAACTTCATCTCCTCTTTTTAATCTAGGATTTGTTGTATAAAATAATGCTGCTGTTGCTATCAAATTTGCAGTAGAACCTGAGCTTGTCATAACAGCATATCTAGAACCCACAAATTTAGCAAAATCTTTTTCGAATTCAGCTACTTTTTTACCCATAGTAAACATATCGCTTTTAATAACATCTTGTATTGCTTGCAATTCCTTTTCATCCCAAGTTGATGAGGCTAGTGTATATTTTTCCATTATTTTATACCTTACATATCTTATCTAAATAATATTTATATGTCTTTTCAAGTCCTTCTTCTAAACCAGTTTTATATTTCCAAGAAAAATTAGCAACTTGAGATATATCTACTAATTTTCTTTCCATCCCTACAGGCTTCAAAGTATTATGAACAAAAATTCCTCGATAATCTACAACTTTCGCAATCATATAATAATACTCATCAATTGCATAATCCACACCTGTACCTATATTCATATTCTGAGGTAATAAATCAAAATTTTCAATAGCATGAAAAATAAAATCTGCTAAATCCTCTGCATACATAAATTCTCTTTTAGCCTTACCATCTCCCCAAATTTCAACTTTATCTACATTGTTCATTTTTGCATTATGAAGCTTAGCAATCACAGCAGGCACCATATGAGAATTATCCAAATCGAATTTATCATATTTGCCATATAAATTGCAAGGTATTATAGTTTTATAAAAAAAATCTTGAGATGTTTTTGATATATATTCACAAGCTTTAACAGAAAGTATTTTAGCTAATGCATATCCTTCATTCGTAGCCTCTAGCTCTCCTTTCAATATCATATCCTCGCGCAATGGATTTTTTGCATTTTTTGGATATATACAAGAACTAGCAAGATTTAAAATCTTTCCAACATTATTTTTAAGACAAGATGAAATTAAATTAAGTCCTATATAAGAATTTTCCATTAAAAATTTAACAGGATTTTCAATATTTACCTTAATTCCACCAACTAATCCAGCTGCATGAATCACTAAATCCACCTTGTTACACTTAAGATAAGAATCCAAAGAAGCTTGATTTAACAAATCCAATTCTTCTCTTTTTGGTGATAAAAAATTATACTGTTGTGCCTTGTAATAATTTAAAATATTTTTACCAACCATTCCTCCGGAACCAGTCAATAAAATAGTTTTTATCTCCTTACTCATAATACCTCATTATTTTATATCCACCTTGTTTTAAATAAACATCTTTAGTCATTAATTTCAAATCGCTTTGCATCATATCTTCAACCAAATCTTTTAAATCAAAATCTCTACTCCAGCCTAATTCTTTTTCAGCCTTACTAGGATCACCCAAAAGCAGATCTACTTCAGTAGGACGAAAATATCTTTTATCAACCGCCACAAGTGCTTGCCCTATTTTTAAATGTGATAATTCAAGTCCAAGTTCTTTGGCACGATCTTTATCTAGCTTTGCCACAAAACCCTTCTCGTCAATACCACACCCTTTAAATTCAAGCTCAATTCCGCAATATTTGAAAGCAAGTCGAACAAAATCTCTTACCATAGTTGTTTTACCTGTAGCGATAACCCAATCCTCTGCTTTATGATACTGCAAAATCATCCACATCATTTTAACATAATCTTTAGCATGCCCCCAATCTCTTTTTGCATCTAAATTTCCAAGATAAAGCACATCTTGCAAATTTAAGGCAATTTTTGCCACAGCTCTTGTAATCTTACGAGTAACAAAAGTTTCTCCACGAACAGGACTTTCATGATTAAACAAAATCCCATTGCAAGCAAACATATTGTAAGCTTCTCTATAATTTACCGTTATCCAATAAGCATACATTTTAGCAACCGCATAAGGACTACGTGGATAAAAAGGTGTTTTTTCATTTTGTGGAGTTTCTTGTACTTTTCCAAAAAGTTCTGAAGTAGAAGCTTGATAAATTCTTGTTTTTTCACTCAGACCCAAAAACCTCACAGCATCAAGTATTCTTAAGGTTCCTATGCCATCAGCATTGGCTGTATATTCAGGCGTTTCAAAACTCACATGCACATGACTCATTGCTGCAAGATTATAAATTTCATCAGGCTTTATTTCAGCCACAATACGAGTTAAATTCATAGAATCCGTCATATCACCATAATGCAAATAAAAATCATTAGCCTTATTATGATGACCCTCAAACAAATGATCAATTCTATCAGTATTAAAAAGTGAAGTTCTACGCTTTATACCATGAACTTCATAGCCTTTATTTAATAAAAATTCTGATAAATAAGCTCCATCTTGTCCCGTTACACCTGTTATTAATGCTATTTTTTTACTCATATTTACTTTCTTTCAAAATCATCTTCAAATCTTACTATATCATCTTCTTTTGTATATTCACCCACTTGTGCTTCTAGCAAAACTACAGGAATTTTACCCTCATTACTTAAACGATGCGTTTGACCCATTTGAATATAAGTGGATTCATTAGGTCTTACAAGAGTTTTAACCCCTTCAACCTCAACGCTTGCAGTTCCACTAAGCACTATCCAATGTTCATTTCTGTGAAAATGCTTTTGAAGGGAAAGTCTTTTTCCTGGCTTTACTTCAATGCGTTTAATCTTATAGCCTTTTTCATCTTCTAAGATTGTATAAGTACCCCAAGGACGATGAGTAACAAGATGATTTTTACTTAAATCTTCATCTTTTTGAATGCTTTCATAAACTAATCTAACCTTTTGGGTAGATTCTTTTTTGCTTATCAATAAAGCATCATCTGTATCCACGATCACAAAATCATTTAAATCGATTGTAGCTATAAATTTTTTCTTATTATTTGAAAAAATAAAATTATTTTTAGAATCTACAAATTTAGTTTTTATATTGGAAAAATTTTCATTTTCATTTTTCGGAAATTCCTTAGCCAAACTTTCAAAACTCCCTACATCACTCCAATCAATATCACTTGGAACAACTTTTATAGAATCTGATTTCTCCATTAAAGCATAATCAATACTCAAAGATGGGATTTTTTCCATATCTTCTTTTTGTATCTTAATAAAATTTTCTGTTTTCAATGAATTTTTATAAGCTACATAGCATCTATCATAAATGTCTTTTGCATATTTTTGCATTTGTTTTAAGAAAAGATCAACCTTAAAAACAAACATTCCCGAATTCCAAAGAAAATTACCTTTTTTAATAAATTCTTTGGCGGTATTTAGATCTGGTTTTTCATAAAATCTTAAAACCTCGTTGCACTCAAATTCTATATATCCATAACCTGTTTCTGGATAGTTAGGCTTTATACCGAAAGTAATAATTTTATCTTCTTTTGCAAGTTTTGTTGCTTTTTCCACAACTTTATGGTAATTACTCTCATTTTTAATCAAATGGTCGCTAGGAGTAACCAAAACCAACTCTTTTTTAGATAAAGAAAAACACGCTAAAGTTATAGCCGCTGCTGTATTTTTAGAGATAGGCTCTAAGAGGTAATTAATATTTTTATCTATTTTAAGCTGATCTAAGGCTAAAAAATACTGCTCTTGATTTGAAACAATCAAAATTTGAGAACAAATCTTAGAGTTTCTTTCATAGCTTAATTCAAAAAGAGATTTATTATTAAAAATTTGAATAAATTGCTTAGGCATTAAAGCTCTACTTAAAGGCCAAAGCCTTGTTCCACCACCACCGCAAAGAAGTATATTTACCATAAAAAATCCATACAATTATCCTAAACTAAATATTATATTAAATTTTCCTTTAAATATCTTGAATTTAAATCCTTTTCTTCCTTTTCTAAAACCTCGAACAATTTCTGATGAAATTCATCATGCAAAAAGCCTTTAGATAGTCTTTTTATCAACTCATTACTTTTCTTTTTATCTTGATAATTTTGATTTAAAATTTCTTTATTTTTGTTTTCATATCTTCCATTTGGATTAAATTCATAATGATAAATACAAGTTTTAAAAACAGCTATTTTATCACAAAACATAAAATAAACATAACAAAAAAGCACATCTTCGCCGTAACTCAAACGCTCATCTATTTTAACTTTTTCAAAAATTTTTAAGATCATATCTTTTCTAAAACACTTCGCCCAAACCGACCAGCAAAAATGCCTTTGTTTACTTAAAAAATCTAAAAATTCCTTTTGATTAAAAACTTCATCTTGTTTAAAACGATAAAATTGTTTGGTTTTTACCCTATGTACAAAGGCATCAAAACAAAGCAAATCAAAACCTTTTTTCATCTCTTTAAACGCTGTTTCACAAGCATCGAGTGTTAAAAAATCATCACTATCTAAAAACATTATAAAATCAGAACTAGAATGCAAAACTCCCAAATTTCTACTTGCAAAAGTGCCTAAATTTTCTTCATTTTGAAAGATGTTTATTCTTGGATCTTTTTTAGCAAATTCTAAAACCATATTTAAACTATTATCTTTACTTTTATCATCAATAATCAAAATTTCAATATCTTTTAAAGTCTGATTTATACAACTTTGCAAAGCCCTTGAAATAAAATCACAAGAATTAAAAAGCGGGATTATGATCGAAAGTTGTGGCATATTTTTCCTAAATTTTGTTAAAATAATAAAAACAATTCTATCAAAGTTTAGGAAATTTATGAAAATTTTTATACATCTTCCCACTTGGTTAGGCGATGCAGTGATGGCTTCACCTGCTTTATACGCTATAAAAGAACATTTTAAAAATGCCCAATTTATTCTTTATGGATCTTTGGTTTCCACAGCACTTTTTAAAGAATTTCCCAATTCTAAAATCATCATAGAAAATAAACAATCCCGCTATAAACAAGCCCTATCTTTACGCAAAGAATTTGGTAAAATCGATCTTAGCTTTGCTTTTAGATCTGCGTTTTCTTCTAAGATTATCTTGCATATTCTTAAAACAAAGCAAAGATATTTTTTTGACAAAAACAAGCACAAAGAGGAACATCAAGTTTTAAAATACCTTTATTTTATAGAAAACTCACTTGATATAAAAGCTCATTTTAAAAACTTAAAACTTCCCTTTAAGCTAAAATTTCAAGCTCCTCTTGTCTTGAAAAATGGTAAAAAAATTCTAGGACTCAACCCTGGTGCAAGCTTTGGAAGTGCAAAAAGATGGGATGCAAGTTATTTTGCTAAAGTGGCTTTAAATTTCAGCCAAAGTCATGAAATTTTAATCTTTGGCGCAGGAAAAGCCGAACAAGAACTTTGTAATGAAATTTATCAAATTTTAAAAGAACAAAACATAAAAGTAAGAAATCTTTGCAATAAAACCACCATCAAAACCCTTTGTCAAAATATCGCTTTTTGCGATCTTTTCATCACAAATGACAGTGGACCTATGCACATAAGTGCGGTTTATAAGGTAAAAACCGTGGCTATTTTTGGCCCTACGAAATTTACTCAAACCTCGCCTTGGCAAAATAAAAATGTAAAATTAGTACATTTAGGTCTAGCTTGTATGCCTTGTATGCAAAAAACCTGCCCTTTAAAACACCACAAATGTATGAAAGATTTAAAGCCTGAAAGAGTAATAGTAGAGGCTAGAAATTTACTTAAGCTTTAATCGATTTTTTATATATATAATAGATGATAACCTTAAAATACTTGAGTAAAATCTAAAAATTTCTCTGATAATTTTTCTATAAATTTTTATTTTTTGACTATTACGCCCAAGTTGCGAAATATTGCTTTGCAATTCCAAACTATGTTTTAACAATAAAGGCTTTTTAATAATATTTAAAACTTTATGTTTATAAATTTTATCCATATAATCATCAACAGACATATAAATAAATTGCGCTTTTGATATAATTTTTTTTGCGGCACTAGGTTTTAATACATAACCTTGGGTTCCAGAAAGATTCTTAAAACTTAAATAATACCCCCCCCCACCATAACTCTCGCTCAAAAAATACAATCTTTTATCAAATAAATAACAAAGTCTTATATATTCATATTCACTCTTTAACAACCCATCTATATATTCTTCTCCATTATTTAAAAATTCATCACTAAATTCCACGTCATCTTCGAGGATGATTATAGGCTCATCAAGCTTCACACATTCTTGCCAAAGTTTATAATGACTCACAAAAAACAAGCTGTATTTCCCAAATCAAGATCTTTTCCATAAACCCAAGAGCCCCACCAAGGAAAATGATCTTTAAATTCCAAATGTTCTTTATTTTTAGCATCAATAGCTTTAAAGAAAATAAATTCTAATTTATTTTTTAAACTAGGATTTTTTTCAAAAAGCTTTTGAATTTGTTTTTTCATATGCTCTTTTCTATCTAAAGAACGCTCTAAATTGATGATAAAAACTTTCATTTATAACTCTCATCTACAATCTGACAAAGTGTGTGTATGATTAAAATGTGCATTTCTTGAATTCTAGCCGTATCATCGCTTGGTACAACAAGATTATGATCGCAAAGCTTATTCATCGTTCCACCACCTTTTCCGCTAAGCCCTAAACAAAGCATATTAAGTTCTTTTGCTTTTTTAAAAGCTTCTAAAACATTAGGGCTTTTTCCACTGGTTGAAATGCCGATTAAAATATCATTTTCATTTCCTAAAGCTTCCACTTGTCTTGAAAAAACAAACTCAAAACCATAGTCATTTCCTATAGCACTAAGTGCCGAAGTATCGGTTGTAAGTGCTATACCTGCTAAAGCCTTGCGTTCTTTTTTATAACGCCCACTAAGTTCAGCTGCAAAATGCTGGGCATCAGCTGCACTTCCACCATTTCCACAAATCAAAATCTTACCATTTTTTTTAAGACACTCACACAAAAGCTCACCTATTTTAGCGATTTGTCCTTTTAAAATTTCACTTTCTTGAGCGATTTTTTGATGTTCTTGCCATTCTTTTTCTACTAAATTTATCATTTTTTATCCTTAATCTTTTCTATAATCTTACTTGTGCTAAATCCTTCTTCAAAGTCGATTAATTCAACTCTTGAAACGATATCTGCACCCACAACAAGCTTATCTTTATAATCAGCTCCTTTAACCAAAATATCGGGTTTTAAAAAGC